>DAIRSC010000097.1:0-8089 GCA_036804585.1 Chitinophagaceae bacterium | reverse complement strand
ATGCACAATAATTTTTCATATCACCTCAATAAGCTTGCAGTTTTTCTCTGATTTTCACTTCTCACATGCATCTTCAAATTCCGCGTCATCGTCCAAGGGCTGTACCACAGTACTACCCCTCGAACGCTTCCTTGAATTTGAAGCGCCTGTGAGATAATCAGCAAGCCCTATTTACCGACAAACATCCCCTCGTCCACCGGGCTGTTGATTTCTTCAAACCCCAATATCGTTTTTCAGGCCCTGTATTTGTCGATATATTGCTGGATCATTTTTTAGCCAATGATCTCACCCGATTTGAGCATGAGACCTTATTGGAATTTATCAGGGATGTTTATCTGATGATTCAGGAACGCACGCATCTGCTCAATGAAGAAATGACTAAACTTTTCGGCTACATGGAAGAATACAATTGGTTATACCACTACAAAAATCGCGAAGGCATCGAAAAATCCATCCGTGGTATTTGTAAACGTTACCCTATTCTTGGTGAAGCTGAGCCGGCATTAGCCATATTCGAGTCGCGGTTTGACAATTTTCAAGAGGTGTACGAAGATTTTTTCCTCAACTTCATGAAGAAGTCAGAAAAAGATTTCAGCTTCCTTAAATCTTGATAAATCTTGTTTGGCAATGATCAATAATACAGTTACGAAAAGCCAGATATTATTTTTTAATCAACTTTTCTGTATGGATTAATTCTTGCCCAGTGTTTATTTCTAATTGATACATCCCTGCAGCGATTCCTGACAAGTCAATGACCATCTGTTGTTCTCCCTTATTCAAATGTGTACTCACCACTTTTACTTTTCTGCCCGCCATATCCAAAATTCGTAGATCCACATTTGTATTGCGATTCATGAAGAGACTGATATGTAAATCATTTTCTACCGGATTAGGATGGGTGTAGATGCTTGTTTCAGATCCAAATTTCAACTGAACAACGTTTGAATGGGTCGCTTCTCCATTCAGATCAACCTGACGATAACGATAATAATTAATCCCATCATGAGGTTGTACATCTGTGTATTGATAATTCTTAACCAAATCACTATTCCCATTTACGCCCTGACTGGGTATTAAATCGCTTAAAGGATAAAATTCCCGGCCATTTGTACTTCTTTCAATCACAAATCCTGCATTCCATCTCTCCTGATAAGTAGTCCAATTCAGCGCAACTGTTTCCTCAATCCGCTGTGCACTCAAAGGTGATGCAATCACAGGAAGTGGTGCGTTTCCGGGATTGGTTGTATGTAAATAAAAATCAGAGAATCCAGCGGTGTTAAAACAAATCTGCCATATCTGATTCACTGCATCATAACTGATATCTGAGGCAGAAATTGGGAAGGCTACCGCATTGGTATTCGGACCACCTAAGGCTCCCCCATTCACTTTGGTGATACTTACCTGATTCATGGCAGATCCTGTCGCACTACCTTGTGGCAATAGCGCCCAATTTGGTGCTGCAATGCTGTTGTATGCCTGCATGTCATCGTCGGTATAATACAAACAAACATAAGCCGGTGCATTATTGGCAGGAGTGATACTATAAACCCTCGCAGCATAAGGTTGGGTATTATAGGTGATTGGACCACTTTGATAAACCGTATCACAGGCATCTACTTGTCCGAGTGATATACCATCTGCATTATCTCTAATTGAGCAAATGCGCGAACAAGTGGCATCAAAAATTACACTCGAATCTCCATCATTAAAATTCAACGAATTACAGGCAATATTTCCATAGGATGAAATAAAAAATCCCGGTAACTGCAAAGAGATCACACTTGATGGTGGATTGATGAAAATTTCAACGAAGTCGGTATCTGAACAAAAAGATGTTTGGGCAAGTATAAATACGGTATCTGATAAATTCACTGCAGAGGGATTCGGAACTAAACTGCTCAAACCGGCATCCCAGAAATAAGATTTGTTGGCATAAGAAGGTGTCAGTAAAATATTCGGAGAAGTGGTTAAATCATAACTGTCAGCGCAATTTGTCAATACCTGTTGAGGTGATACAACCAGATTGGGTGTAGTATGAACCGTGGCAACAAAGGATGCGGTATCTGCGCAAAAAGCGGTGGACATCACAACCCGATAAGCTCCTGAATCGGTCAGCGGATTGGAGTAACCCTGGGTAAAGTTGGTATTAAAAAAATTCAAGGTGCTGCCAGGAGGAATAATGCTGCCGGTGTACATTGGATTATTCAAACCAACATCTAAACTTCCTGGTTGGCAAATGCCCGCCGGATTACTCACAACAATTTGCGGAGTTGGATAAATATCGACGAGCACAGTATCCTTTACTTTACACTGTGAGTTGACTTCCTGAATGGTGACAATGAATTGCGTGGAGTCAAGCACATTTGTAAATACCGGATTCGACAAAGTGCTATCGTTTAAAACCAATCCGGGCGACCAGCTATAAGCTATGCTTGGAGTTGTATTATAAGTTGGTAGTCCCGGATTCAAAGCTCCAATTGTTTGTAAATCGGTTGTTGAACTCACAATCCAGTCAGCAGGGCCATTGTTATCAGCAGATATTCGTTGCAATCCGGCACGACCGCCAATTGGTACTAATAAGCCCTGCCAATCCAATGAGTTGACGTTTGCTGCAGGTGGAAAAATGAAAGCCCCTACCCGAACGACATCCAATTTTTGACTTCCGTTTCTGAGCACTGCACCAAAAATTGAAGTAGAAGATAAAGGGCCCGAGGTAGTTATTTGTCCATTGGGATTAGTCATGGTATAAAAATGATTGGACGGATCATCAATACCAACTGCTGTGGATAAAACCATAGTGGCTGAAGGTGCAAGAGTAACCCCATTTGGAACCGTAAATGTTCGGGACAATACACTATTGGCGAGCCAGATATCAACCTGATATCCCGACATGTTGACACTGTTGTTACCTAAATTCGTAATTTCAATAAAATCGGCATCATTAGTGCCGACATACGCCGGATAAGGTGTTGTAAGTCCGGTACCATTGCGGAACATAGTGAGTTCAGTAATTTTTAATCCGGTGTTTAATGAATAGGTCGCACTGGAAGAAAGGTTCCCTGTACCCGGCGCACAAACATTGGTAACATTGGTTGAGGAACCACTTGAATTGAAAGGAGGATAAACCAACACTTTTAAGGTATCTGTTGCGGGACAACCTTGATTGTTTAATCCGGTTAATACATAGTTGGCACTCGTTGTGGTTTGAGTATACAAAGCGTTCGAAGGTAATTGAACGGTATTGGCATCCACGGTCCATGTATATGATACGGCATTTCCAAGAACCTGAATGGTATCATTGGCCTGACCACACGCAAATAATGTATCCTTGGATGCAGACACATTTGGTCGGAGAAAAGTGGTGGTTTGAACGGGCAAGGTTGGAGCTGTGGTGCCGGTTAGCGCACATGTCAGTTCATTGAAGTAAAAACGATTTCCAGCGCCCAAAGGATTGGTAACTAGATCCTTCAAGGTGGCCGTTGGATTTCCGGCCACATTAAAAAATGGACCGCTTGGTGAATTCGCGAATTTCCATTGATAGGTTAATCCGATGTATTGAACCGGAAAGTTAGTGGTCAAAATTGCTCTATCTCCGGCACAATAAAATGTTTTGTCTTTACCGGTCGGAATATTTTGAATATTTGACGCATTACATACATCGGCATTATCAGCGCCCATATCAAATGGTGCTGCATAATTTTGGCAATCAATATCCTGCGAAACAAAAGTACTTGGCGCAGTTCCTATGCCATTGAGTAAATGTTGGTTGATATGTAAATCGATGTCCGAATTAAAGAGCGGATTGATGTTAACAGAGTTAGCATCCAAACCGGAGGTATTGAGGGTCCACTGTGCTAAGTTTGGAAAATCAAGTGTTCCCGTTGAAGCCATAAAACCCTGTCCGGCGTTAGGGATAAAATAATCATTGTAATTACAACTAGACCCGGCCAGGCCAATACTTAAGGAAGGCAGCCATAAACCCGCATGACGGCCAGGAGCTGTTTGAGCCGCAGAAATATTGGAGAAAATATTATTTCGAACAGTATTGATAGAGGCCGTCACATTGCTAAAATTTAAACATGCTGAAGACCCTGTAAAAGTGGCTGGCAAGTTTAATTGAATTGAATTATTTTCGACAAACTGAACACGGGTGCTTGGTGTGGAAGATGAGCCGGCCATTTGAATACCTCTGACAAGCAGGGTACCATTTACATTGGTTTGATTATAGGCTGTTGATAAATTACTGATGGTGTTGCCATATACATTCACACTCACACTGGATCCTGTAGGGCCGCCATACGCAGTATAAATACCGGTTACCGTTGAGGTGGAAGCATTGGAAGCATTGGCGAGGTTGTATATTTTATTTCTGAAAATAGAGGTTGTACCTTGTGAACCTGAAGTGTATATGCCATTGATACCTCCTGTTGAGGAAATATTTCGGATGATGGTATTAAAAATAGCTGGATCTCGTTGATTCGTTAAGTAGATACCTCCGGAAGCAGCAGAAGTTTCACCTCCAATATCATTGTAAGCCGTTCCACCAATCGTATTATAAGTACTGCAATTCGCAGTACCTATTAAAAGATTCAGATCCGGATAAGTTGCTGAACCGCCAATTCCATAAACCCCATAAATACATTTTTCAATCACAAAATCCTGCAACACGATTCCTGAATTATTGCCGGTAACTGCCGTAGGTGTTAGCCCTTGTGAACTAAATCCGGTACTCGAAGAAATGAGAACCCCTTTTGAATTAATGTTTTGATTATCTAAAGAGACATAAAAATTTTTAAGGGTGATATTCTCGCAACCATTCGTGGCCGAAGCATTCCTTATGAGAAAACCAAATTCTGTTTGTTCGTCACCAATAATATGAATACCATCCATCGTGATAAAATCTGAACCGTTAAAACAGAAACCAAAATTTGAAGGCACCGAATTCCCTTGGGTAAAAATGATTGGATTAGGCCCGGAACCTGACTTCTGAAAAGTAATGGGGAAGCTCGCAGTTCCTGACGCATACAAAGGCGGAACATTTTCGAAAAATGATTGTCCGGATGCCACATTAAATTGTAAAGGATTACCAAGTGATGCGCAGAGTAAGCGGGTATTTAAATAATTGATTGCATCCGTAAAATTATTAAAGTTATTTCCTGAAGATGGCAAAGTATTATTGATGGTAAATACACCTGTTGTTAACGCCGGACCTGATGGAAAATCGCTGATAATTGAAACACTATCAATAGCAGCAGGTGGATTCACTCCAATGGTATTATTGTTTTTCCAGGTAAAAATGAGTCGTATGGTAGAAGCGGCCGAACAATTATTGATGAGTTGTGGAGGAATAACAATATTTTCAACTTTACCAAATGAATCATTTAACAACACCGCAATAGTTCTGGCAGGTGAAGGAAGAAAGCCGGCAGAAAGTGCTATTGTAGGTGTAAAAGTGGTTGGTGCTACGCTCACCATGAGGGCCTCATTAAATGTGGTTAATCCTTCTTCGCCCTGAGACTTCCATTTGAAGGATAAATCAACCTGGGTTTGACCGGCTGGAATGGTTACGTCTCTATAAATATGCACCACACTGGTATTGGTAAACGCATAATCCCAAGAATTGGTAGTACCGGCATTGGGTGAAATATGGGCAACGTTTCCATTGAATCCGTTTGGATTTGTGGAAATGGTCCATTTATTGACCTGAGTTCCATTCACTTCGACCCAACCATTAGCAGCGAAAGTAGTTCCCAATTGAAATCCGCCTGCGGCATTGGGATCCAGTAAAAAAGATTGTGCCTGCCCCTGAAAAACAAAAAGAATAAGGTTTAGAATGACAAATAATAATTTTTTCATACCATTTACTTTTGCTCAAATGTAAAGCATTCTGTATGTTGACAACCATTACTCTTTTGATGTTTTCCCACATTTTTATGACCGTTGCCTATTGTGGTTAGTTACAAAAAACAGAGCCCCCATTTTGGAGAGCCATCCTGGCGATTTGGGGATTGCGTTTTTTGAACGCTATAGAATGAATTCGGCGAATCGATACGCGGTATAATCGGGCCAAAGTGGATTTCAGCAAAAAATTATACAAGAAATTATCGCCCTCATGATCTTCACCATTTTTGTGGTGATTTATTTAAGAACAATTGAAAATCAATTACTTAAATATTTTTATCAGCATTCCGGGCGCGGTGTATTTTGCTTTTCGAAAATGATGCATTTATGAGAAATTTAGGACCGGGCGTAAACTGGAGGGTCCCCGGCGCAGAGGTAGCGGTTAAGCTGCCGGAATCACGGTTGCATAAAAAAACGAAAGACTCATAAAGTGGACAATTTGGGTTAGCATAATGTGAATTCTTGTTGTGGATAGATTGTGTCTGTTTTTTTTCATAGAAATGCTTTACCTTTGCGCCTCCAAATTTTAGGGTTTTAACCCGCAAAAACATTCAAAAACATTTAAAATGGCAGATTTACGCTACCAAAGAAACTTCGGAATTGCCGCTCACATTGATGCCGGTAAAACCACAACAACTGAACGTATCCTTTATTACACCGGTGTAAACCACAAGATTGGTGAGGTACACGACGGAGGTGCAACCATGGACTGGATGGCACAAGAACAAGAAAGAGGTATCACCATTACTTCGGCAGCTACCACTTGTTTTTGGAATTTCCCAACTGAACAGGGGCAAAAGACGCCATTGTCTAAACAATTCAAATTTAATATTATTGACACTCCTGGACACGTTGACTTTACCGTAGAGGTGGAGCGATCTTTGCGTGTTTTGGATGGTTTATTGGCTTTATTCTGCGCGGTATCTGGTGTGGAACCACAATCTGAAACCGTTTGGCGTCAGGCTAACCGATATCGTGTTCCACGTATTGGTTTCGTAAACAAAATGGACCGAAGTGGTGCTGATTTCCTCAATGTGGTAAAACAAGTGAAAGAAATGCTGGGTGCCAAAGCGGTTCCATTACAATTACCAATTGGTGCAGAAGACAACTTCAAAGGAGTTGTGGACTTGATTACCATGAAGGCCATTGTGTGGGAAGATGCTACCCTGGGTATGACTTTTAAAGAAGTGCCTATTCCGAATGAAATGGTTGAAGAAGTAAACGAATGGCGCCAGCATTTGATTGAAGCTGTTGCGGATTATGATGAAAAATTATTGGAGAAATTCTTTGAAGATCCAAATACGATCACTGAAGATGAAGTACATGAAGCGATTCGTAAAGCAACCATTGATATCTCGATTATCCCAATGATGTGTGGATCATCTTTCAAAAATAAAGGTGTTCAAACTGCCTTGGATGCGATTTGCCGTTACTTGCCCGGTCCTTTGGATATCGAAGCTGTAAAAGGTACGAATCCGGATACCAACGAAGAAGTTGAGCGTCGCGCAGATTCAAAAGAACCATTCTCTGCTTTGGCCTTTAAAATCATGACGGATCCTTTCGTAGGTCGTTTAGCCTTCTTCCGTGCCTATTCAGGTCGTTTGGATTCCGGTTCTTATGTATTGAATACCCGAACCGGTAAAAATGAGCGTATCAGCCGTATTATGCAGATGCATGCGAACAAACAAAATCCGGTTGATTATATCGAAGCAGGTGATATCGGTGCTGCTGTAGGATTTAAAGATATTAAAACAGGAGATACACTTTGTGATGAAAAAAATCCGGTGATTCTTGAATCAATGACCTTCCCTGAACCGGTGATTTCTATTGCCGTTGAACCAAAAGCGCAGGCTGATGTGGACAAAATGGGTATGGCCATTGCCAAATTGGTTGAAGAAGACCCTACTTTAAGGGTGAAAACAGATGAAGAAACGGGTCAGACCATTTTGAGTGGTATGGGCGAGTTACATCTGGAAATTATCGTTGATCGTATGCGTCGTGAGTTTAAAGTAGAAGTAAATCAAGGTGCTCCTCAGGTAGCTTATAAGGAGGCCTTCCAAATGGCAATTCAACATCGAGAGGTACTGAAAAAACAATCCGGTGGTCGTGGTAAATTTGCCGATATTCAGTTTGAAATTGGACCTGCAGATGAAGAGTGGTTAAAAGAAAATGAAGGACAAAGCTTCCA
>DAIRSC010000096.1:0-8137 GCA_036804585.1 Chitinophagaceae bacterium | reverse complement strand
AACGTTCAATTACGGCAGCGGCCTCTTCCAATCTGATGCGTTCATGGATGCTCATATAATCAATAGCAGAATCCCGGCTCATTTGTCGTGTATGAATAGCCACATCCACCACCAAACGGATAGCCCGATGCATAGCATCACTCAGATGACCGAAGTATTGATAGGGATTTTTAAAAAGCCCCAATTCAGACCCCAGGGTCTCTGTGTATAAAGCCCAACCCTCAGCATAAGCGCTATAACCCAAAAATTTACGGAAAGCAGGAAGGTTCTTGTTCTCTTGTTGCAATGAAATTTGGTAATGATGTCCGGGAATAGCTTCATGCAAGAAAAGGGTCTCCATACCAACGATATTAAATTTACGTGGATCGAGAATGGGTGTGTAAAATATGCCCGGGCGAGTTCCATCTTCGCTCCCGGGATTATACTCTGCACTGGCACTTGCTGCCCGATAGGCCTCGGTTTGTCGGATTTCAAATTTGGTTTTAGGTACAGCCTTGAACATCTTTTTTAAATAGGGTTCCTGAATACGATTGATTGCCCAAAAACTATCCAGTACTGCTTGCGCGGTTGTAAATGGAAAAAATTGCGGATCTGTATTCAGGTGATCAAAAAACGCCTGTAAATCTCCTTTAAATCCAACCTGCGCTTTTACTTTTTCCATTTCCGCCGTCAGTCGATCAACTTCTCTTATACCCATTTGATAAATCGTATCCGGACTCAAATTGGTCGTGGTATAGTACCGTATTAGGAATTGATACCATTCCTTTCCTTTGGGCAGGGCATCCAATCCGAATGACTCACGACACGCAGGTAAATACTCCTTCTCGAAAAAAACTTTTAAGCGGGCGTATGAGGGTATGATGGAATGACTGATTTCATAAAAATAGGCATTACTCAAAGCCTTCTTCAGGGAGTCGTTGAAGGAAGCCGGCATTTGAAGGATGGGGTGATAAAAAATATTTTTAGTCGGATCGGTGGTGAGTACCTGTTGTAATTGCGGAATGACTTTACCGGCCAGAATTTTCGGCAAAACAATTCCCTGACTTATTCCTTCTTTCATATTCAGAATGGCGGTATCGCACCATCCCTGGAACAATTGCATTCGTTTTAAAAAGTCGCGGTAATCTTTTTCTGTTTTAAAAGGCTGATTGCCGGAACCGCTTCCCAATTGAGGAAACTCTAGGGTAAAACTCCAAAATTGATTAATTGGCAACAGGTGTCCCGGATAATTGAATGCATCCAGATTGATTTGCATTTCATATTCAAACAACTCCTTGCTGATGGCATCCTCAGAATTCAGCGGCTCCTTAATTCTTTTAGAAGCGTCTAAATTTTGTAGATAAAAGCGACGAAATTTGTCACGATTCGTTTCGGAAAAAAGTACGGGCAATTGATCGTTATACCGTGAATCTCCGTATGCTGTTGCCTCAAGTGGAAAGTATTGTAAGCGTTGTTCCCAATATTGATTAAATATTTGATGTAATTTTTCATTTCGTTGAAGTGCCGCCTCCTTTTTGTTCTGACACGCCATAAAAACACTCAATAAAATGATTATCAAGAGGTAAGAAAGGGAATAACTTTTGAACATTCGTTTTTTCATTTTCAATTGCTGGTTTATTATTTGGTTAAACTATAAATAAGGTCGCAGAAATGATAAGTTTTTTTCGTTAATTATTTTTCTCTTATTTTTGTAACAGAAATTTATTTTTTTTCATAGGTTAATTTGGTTAGGGGTTAAAACAGTCCTTTCTTGTCCAAGAAGGGACTGTTCCTATTTTAGGCCTTTTCAATATGCATTAAATCCTCATCAAACAGTTTTCTTAATTCAGTGGCATCTTTCGGTTTCATGCGACCGGAAAGAATCAAGCGCAGTTGGCGACGACGCAATGCCCCTTCAAATCGACGCATTTCCTCTTCCGTATCAGGAATTAACTCGGGTACTTTTCGGGGGCGACCATTTGGATCGAGGGCAACAAATGTCATGTATGCCTCGTTGGATAAATACTTAAATTGAGTTGGTAAATCTTCACCTTGTACTTTAATATATACCTCCATAGAAGTAGAAAAAGCGCGTGTCACTTTAGCTTCAATGGTAACGACATTACCCAGTTTTACCGGATTTTCAAATGAGATATTATCGGCAGAGGCCGTAACAACCGGACAACCACAGTGCTTCATGGAGGCTAATGCAGCAGCAATATCCATCCAGTGCATTAAGCGTCCACCCATCAAATTGCCAAGGGTATTTGTATCATTCGGTAAGACCAACTCACTCATGGTGGTCAGTGAAGCATTCGCCGGTTTCGGATTCATTGTATTCATGTTTGGGCAAAGCTAAGTGAAACCAATAGGAAATATTTTATAAACCTTGATTCATCATTGATTTTAGGTATTTAGCCTTGAGGAGACTACTTTTATTCCCTAAAATATCGACATGAGCATTTTTGTAAAAAAACCATTGAGTCAATTAATCAATGAAGCAGACGATAGTGAAAAAGGCTTGAAAAAAACGCTGGGCGCATGGTCGCTCATTGCATTGGGTATTGGCGCTATTATCGGTGCAGGTTTATTTTCAATTACGGGATCAGCAGCAGCAGCCAATGCCGGACCTGCCATCACCATTTCGTTTATTGTTGCTGGTTTGGGTTGTGCATTTGCCGGTTTATGTTACGCTGAATTTGCTTCCATGATTCCTATTGCCGGGAGCGCTTATACTTACAGCTATGCCACCATGGGCGAATTTATTGCTTGGATTATTGGCTGGGACCTTGTGCTTGAATATGCGGTGGGTGCTGCAACTGTGAGTATCAGCTGGAGCCGGTATTTCAAAAAAATCATGGAAACCTTCGGCGTACATATTCCAGAATCCATTCTATCCGGCCCCTGGGATGGTGGTATCATCAATCTGCCAGCTATCTTTATTGTTGTTCTGATGAGTTTATTGTTAGTGAAAGGCACAAGTGAAAGTGCCAAATTCAATGCTTTTATTGTTGGACTAAAAATAGCGGTGGTACTCATTTTTATCATCCTGGGCTTTGGTTATGTAAATTCGGATAACCTGACACCTTATGTACCCGAAAATACAGGCACTTTCGGAGAATTTGGATTTAGTGGTATTATTCGAGCTGCGGCTATTGTATTTTTTGCCTATATCGGTTTTGATGCGGTTAGTACCGCAGCACAGGAAGCCAAAAACCCAAAAACAGATATGCCCATTGGTATACTTGGCTCACTCGCCATTTGTACGATACTCTATGTGCTGTTTGCACATGTGATGACCGGCGTAACCCCTTATACTTCTTTTGCCGGCAAGGACGGTATTGCTCCTGTTGCCGTTGCCATTGATCATATGGGAACTGCGAATGCACAAGGTCTCATTGCACCAGATTACCCCTGGCTAAACAATGCAATCATACTTGCGATATTAGCCGGTTATTCTTCGGTAATCATGGTTTTACTGATGGGGCAAACCCGCGTATTTTTTAGTATGAGTCGGGATGGACTTATTCCACGAGTATTCAGTGATATACACCCGAAATTTCGCACACCAGCCAAAAGCAACTTATTGTTTTTGTTGTTTGTAAGCCTCTTTGCAGGCTTTGTGCCTGGTCGTGTGGTGGGGGAAATGACGAGCATCGGTACTTTGTTTGCATTTATACTCGTTTGTATAGGTGTTATTGTGATGCGCAAATCGATGCCCAATGCGCCCCGCGCTTTTAAAACCCCGTGGGTACCTTTTATCCCAATCATGGGTGTGATTACTTGTTTATTTATGATGGTGTTTCTTCCACTCGATACCTGGTTGCGATTATTTGCCTGGCTGGCAGTTGGTATGCTGATTTATTTTGGTTACGGTCGAAAGAACAGTAAGCTTCAAAAAGGGCTAAAGGACGGAACCCATTTGGATGATAATCATCAGTATCATTAACAACTCCCCAATGCTTAACCGGTCGCTGAAAACTATCCTTGACTATAGCCAAGTGCCGTGCATGACGGAAGGCAAGAAGATAGCCGGGTAAAGTGTACTTCAATGCGCTCCTCATCAAGTGGTGTTCATTTATCATCATCTCATGAATACAAACAGTTCGTTTGCTTCCTTATTCGCGTTGTTCATTATCGTGCTACTTTCATTTATCTTTACAATCAATGATCAACAAAATGGTTTGTTTGTGCAAAACCTAATTTCACAATCAGTGATTCTTTTGCCTGAAGTATACCAGTTGGTACTTTTGAAATAAGCGCTCAAAATCTACTCGGCCATTTGTTGTAATAAACTGAATGCTTAAATATGTTTAAAGCCTTGCTTTTCGCACTGTTGTTTTTCTGTACCCTGGGTGCAGGATGGCTTCGTGCACAGGAGCAGGTGATTACCGTCTTGTTTGATTATGACAAAGATCTTATTCCGGACTCCTCGATGTTACAACTCATCAAATGGATTCACCAGCATCAGGTAGACAAGGTATTGCTTGAGGGACATTGCGACAGCATCGGCTCACGGGCATACAATCTGGATCTATCGCATCGGAGAGCAACAGCTGTGCAACGACTCCTCACTCAAAACGGAATAGACCGACATTCGATCAAAACCTGCGTAGGTTACGGGAAAGACCGTCCCTTTACGGACAACAATACTGACGAAGCCCGACAAAAAAACAGAAGGGTGCATGTTACTTTTTATTATCAATATTTGGAACGAAAACCGATAATGGTTCGTGATAGTTTAGCGACTATAGATGAGGAGGCAAAAAATGTGTTTGATGGGAAAAAGCTGAAAGCCGGACAGCAAATTATTCTGGAGAATATGTTGTTTTATCCGGGCAGACATATTTTAAGACCGGAATCATTGCCGGAATTACATACCTTATTAAAATTATTACGGGCAAATCGAAATCTGGTGATTGAAATACACGGACATGTTTGCTGCACGACCACCGAACCGGATGGGTATGATTGGGATACGGATAGTCATGATTTATCACTCAACCGGGCACGGTTCATTTATGAATATCTCATATCCATGGGCATTGGAGCCAAACGCCTCAGCTACAAGGGTTTTGGTGGGACGCAAAAAATTCATCAGGAAGAAAGTGACGAGACCTTGCGCGCTGAAAACAGAAGAGTTGAAATAAAAATAGTCTCGTTATAAACTTGTCGAATTCGTTCCGGCAAAATTTTAACATTGCTCTTTCATGAGTTCAATAATATCCATCATGATTTTTTTAGCAATCGCATTCGCTGTATTTTCTGAAGTACTCTCGGTATAAATCCGAATGATGGGTTCTGTGTTTGAAGTACGCAAATGCACCCACTCCTTATCAAATTCAATCTTTAAACCATCCTCCGTATTCATTGGTTGCTTTTTATACTTTTCCTGAATACCTTGAAAAATTCGCTGAATATCCATTCCGGCTTCCAGATCAATTTTATTCTTCGACATATAATAGTCAGGATAAATTCTACGGAGTTCACTCACTGATTTTCCAAATTTGGCCAAATGAGTGAGAAATAAAGCAATTCCAATTAATGCATCGCGACCATAATGAAGTTCTGGAACAATGATCCCGCCATTGCCTTCACCGCCGATCACCGCAGAAACCTCTTTCATTTTTTTAACCACATTCACTTCACCCACAGCACTGGCAAAATACTGTCCGCCATGCTTTTCAGTAATATCGCGAAGGGCTCTGGTGCTCGACATATTTGATACGGTATTGCCTGGTTTGCAACTCAGCACATAATCGGCGATCGAAACCAAGGTATACTCTTCGCCAAACATACCTCCATCATCACATACAAAACACAAACGGTCCACATCAGGATCCACCACAATACCGAGATGGGCATTTTCTTTAACCACTTTGGTAGAAATATCGCGTAGGTTTTCGGGCAAAGGTTCAGGATTATGGGCAAAACGTCCATTCACTTCTTCGTTAATCACTAATATTTCCTGAACACCTAATTGACGAAGTAATTCAGGTACAAAGGTTGCACCCGTACTATTGATACCATCCACCACTACTTTCAAATTCAGGGCACGTATGGCAGTCGCATCAACCAAAGGATGAGATAAAATAGCATCAAAATGTTTTTGCATATAAGAGTCATTCTCGGTGACCTGCCCCAATTTATTGATTTCTGCAAAAACAAAATCTTCCTGTTGTCCACGTTCAAGCACCATTTGTCCTTCTTCGGCTGAGATAAATTCCCCAACTGCATTGAGCAGTTTGAGCGCATTCCACTCTTTAGGATTGTGACTGGCCGTTAAAATTATTCCACCACCTGCCGATTCCATTTTCACGGCCATCTCAACCGTTGGTGTGGTGCTTAAACCTAAATCAACCACATCCATACCCATGGCTTGCAAGGTACTAACGACCAGATTACGAACCATGGAGCCTGAAATTCGACCATCGCGGCCAATCACCACCTTGGAATTACCGGTTTGTTCGAGAATCATTCGCCCATAGGCGGCGCTGTATTTAACAATGTCGATGGGTGTGAGCCCCTCGTCAGGTTTACCACCAATTGTACCACGAATACCAGAAATAGATTTGATTAAAGCCACGTTGAAAATTTGATGTTGCGAAAATACGGCAATTCAATTGCAAAATTGTAACGCTTTGCAGGCTATTCACACTAAATTTGGGGCTTATGTCAGAATGGTTTAAAGATTGGTTTGATTCGCGATACTATCATTTGCTGTATGAACACAGAAATGAAA
This sequence comes from Chitinophagaceae bacterium, assembly GCA_036804585.1. Classification (GTDB taxonomy): domain Bacteria; phylum Bacteroidota; class Bacteroidia; order Chitinophagales; family Chitinophagaceae; genus OLB11. The sequence goes on along the minus strand of DAIRSC010000096.1, from coordinate 1,416 downwards.
CGGAAGCTGTCGACTTTGTGAATACACTTTGTGATTATCTCTCCGCACCTCCGGAGGCCCTCCTGCTGGATTTGGCCTGTGGCAAAGGTCGGCATGCAAAACAATTTGCCCGTAGGGGATTCCGGGTAACCGGCGCTGATTTGTCGCTCGCCAGCATAGAAGCCGCCGGCAAAGAAGGAAATGATATGTTGGAGTTTGTGGTTCATGACATGCGCAAACTTTTCCGCATTAATTATTTCGACATCATCTGTAATTTATTTACCAGTTTCGGTTATTTCCGCACCAAACACGACCATATCCTGGCTGCCAGAAGTATAGCCAATGGATTACGACCGAGCGGAACTTTTATTTTTGATTTCGTGAATCAGGCCTATGCATTTCAACAAATTAGTGCCAAAGCCAGTGAAAAAATTGAAAAAGGCGGGATAACATTTGAAATCGATCGAACTGTTCAGGGCTCACAAATGATTAAATCGATTCGTTTCAGAGACGGCGACCACTCTTATCATTTTGAAGAAAAAGTAAATAGCTTCAATAAAGATGAAGCAATCCAGTTGTTTGAAAGTGTTGGTTTACATTGGAAAGAAGCATTTGGCTCTTATCAATTGCAACCTTACGATGAATCCGGGAGTCCCCGAATGATTTTGATATTCGAAAAATAAACCATGGACTTTCTGCAGCATATCGATCAGCGGATCTATACGATTGTTCAGAGATGGGGTTCAGATTGGGGTGATATACTGATTCCTCTTCTACGAAACCCTTATTTCTGGGCACCAGTTTATCTCTATATTTTGGTGTGGATGTGGACCCGTCACAAACATCAAGGGCTGTGGTGGTGTGCGTTCTTTTTTTTGTGTTTTGTTTTATCCGATTTTATCAGCGCCAGTATGATCAAACCTTTTGTCATGCGACCGAGGCCTTGCCGTAATCCGGAATTATTGGCCGTATACAGAGGAATCATACCCTGTGGTGGGGGATATAGTTTTCCGAGCAGCCATGCAGCCAATCATTTTTCTCTGGCTGTTTTTATCATACTCACTTTAGGCAAAAAGTCTGGTTTGATATGGGTGATTTGTCTGGCTTGGGCGGGCGCAGTTTGTTTTGCTCAACTATACGTCGGAGTCCATTATCTCAGTGATTTGTTAGCTGGGGCTATATTGGGTTCGGTCATCGCTTGGATTTTGTCAGGCGTGTATGTACAACGTTTTGGCCCATTTAGTTCGCCACAAAAACAAACCTGAGTCAACATATAAAAAGGTTTCATCACTTCAAACCCCATGAAGAAACGAAGTAAGTAGGGCTTGCTAATTATCTCATAGGCGCTTCAAATTCAAGGAAGCGTTCGAGGGATAGTACTGTGGTACAGCCCTTGGACGATGACGCAGAATTTGAAGATGCATGTGAGAAGTGAAA
>DAIRSC010000095.1:0-8176 GCA_036804585.1 Chitinophagaceae bacterium | reverse complement strand
CAAAACAATACTAATTGCAGTAGGAATAAAGCCTTGTGTAAAAAGAGTATCCTTGCGTGTATCCAGGATGAGTGCCCCTTCTGAAACCAATTCCTTAAAGGATTCAATATTCAAAGGTTGGAGCCCCTGATTTTTGATGATTTCCATCCTTTCATATCCTTTTTTATTCATGGCTGCATTCACCGGAAAATAAGCTGGAGGCGCACTCAAACCTTCTGTAACGGTTTCAATGAACTGAATTTTATCCATTGGCTGTAATGCGTAATTACTGCGTTTTTCTTCGCCAATCGTACTATAGGTATTAGGCCCTAAATTTTTACCACAACTCGAACCGGGACCATGGGCGGGATAAACTTTTACTTCATCCGGCAAGGCCATAATTTTTTGCAAAGAATCATACATCAAAGCTGCCAATTCTTCTTTACTTAAATTGCCGCTAAATAAATCTGGACGCCCCACATCTCCTACAAACAGGGTGTCGCCACTAAACAGCGCTTCTTCTTTTCCTTCTTCATTTTTTAATAAATAGCAGGTTGATTCTAGGGTATGGCCCGGTGTATGAATAGCTGTAAGCGTAATGTTTCCCAATGGAAATACTTCAGCATCTTTGGCCTGATGTTTTTTAAAAGCCGTTACTGCATCCGGTCCGAAAACAATTGTCGCACCGGTTTTATGTGCAAGGTCTAAATGCCCGCTCACAAAGTCGGCATGAAAATGTGTTTCAAAAATATACTTAATGGTTGCGCCCCGAGAATGAGCCAATTCGATATATTGGTCTACATCTCGCAATGGATCAATAATAGCGGCCTCTGTATTTGATTCAATATAATACGCGGCCTCCGACAAACAAGCGGTGTATAATTGTTGGATGAACATTCAGCAAAATTATGATTTTTTCCTGAGCAAATGATTCGCGTTAGCTTGTGATAAACAAGTCATTGTTAAATCGTTGATGCAAACATTGGGGGGCAATTCGGCTACATACAAAATGGTTTGAGCAATGTCGTCAGGATATAGTGGCGTAAACCCGTCATAAACAGCTTTTGCTTTTTCTGAATCTCCTTTGAAACGAACGAGTGCAAATTCAGTTTCGCATGCTCCCGGATGTATAGCGGTAACTTTAATACCATACGGCAAAAGATCAATCCGCATGCTTTGATTCAAGGCATCCACGGCATGCTTGGTGGCGCAATACACATTTCCATTGGGGTAAACTTCTTTGCCGGCAGTGGATCCGATATTGATGATGTGACCAAATCCCTGATTTTTCATGCGCAAAGAGGTTTCTCGGGTTACATATAAAAGGCCCTTTAAATTAGTATCAATCATTAAGTCCCAATCATCTAATTTGCCTTCGTCAATTGGTCCAAATCCCGCAGCCAAGCCGGCATTATTGATGAGTACATCGATGTTTGGAAAACGATTTAAATCTATCTCAGCAAATTTTTGTCGCACCTCATCAGAAGAACGAATATCCAGACACAATATTTGAACAATCGTTTGATACTGGGTTTCTATTTCTTCAGCAATGCTCAATAAACGATCTTGCCTTCTTCCAACTAAAATTAAACGATACCCTTTGGATGCGAACAAATAGGCCACACTTCTACCAATGCCTGAACTGGCACCGGTAATTAAAACAACTTTATCCATGTTGTAAATTTAACGCAATAAGGTGACATCACCTTTAATGGTCTTGTTGACTCCATTCAAATCGGTCGCATTGAGAATCCAGAAATAGGTTCCAACATCACAATCCCGTCCATTTTGACGACCATCCCAACCTTTTCGAAAATCGGTACTGGCATACATGAGTTGCCCCCAGCGATTAAAAATTTTAAAGCTATTAAGCTTGCGATAACCTGCTGCCAGTATTCGGAAAATATCATTTTGGCCATCGCTGTTTGGGGTGAACGCATTGGGAACACTTACATAAGGTCCGGTTGCGACAATCACGTTCATTGTATCATATCCAATACATCCACTTGCAGTGGTACCTTGTAAAATATACGTGTATCTTCCACTATCCGGATAATAGGCGGTCGGGTTGGACATGTTGGCATTACTTAGAAAAGATGAAGGATTCCAAAAATAATCCACCGCACCGCTTCCCTGAAACTGAATCGTATTTTCTTTAACAATGACCGTATCATTTCCTGCAAAAATATTCACGCCGGATATTGTCAGGATTTCCGAGGCGGTATCCCGGCAACCATAGGAAGTGCCCGCAATCAAAGTAACCTGATAATTGTTACTGACATTGGCGTAGGCATGCGTTGGATTTTGTTCGGTACTGAATTGTCCATCTCCGAAATTCCAACTCCAAAAATTGATAGGATTAAAGGTAGCACTGGATTCATCATTGAAAAGAATCGGTTCATTGGGGCAAAGACTTCCTTTATACGTAAAGTCAGCATCAAACACCGGATAAACCTTTACAATTCTACTGATACTATCCGGACAAGTCGTTCCGGCATTGACCATGAGTTTGACCACATAGGTTCCGGTGTCCGGATAAACAAAACTTGGTTGAAAAAGTGAAGAGGTGTCCGTTGTAATACCTTCAACCCCAAAATCCCAAAAATATTTAAAACCACCAGTACTTTGATTCACGAAATTGATGTTATAGTTTTTGCAATTGACCACATAGGTATTGGGTAATTCAGAATACTGTGGAATACTGGCAACAACGGCTTTGGAACAATTGGTCACCACAAACTGAAACTCTCTGGTGACTGTATTAATGACGACTCCATTTCGCCATTCCTTACAACAAACGGCAACAACAAATCGTCCTTGAATATTTGGGGTACCTGTGATAACCCCTGTAACCGGATCGATTTGAAGCATAGGATTTCCACCCATTGGGATTGAGGCAGTGAAGGGTGAACGGTAATTGACTGAAGTAATAGGTGGGATAAAACCACCAATTGAGATGGGTTTAGGATCATTGGGGTCACCACCCTTCAGGGAGGGGCAAAACTCGTATGATAGGGAATCTCCATCGGCATCAAAAGCACCATGATCGTAAAGGAAAGGATTGTTAACACAAATAATTTGTGGGGGGAAATTGATGAATGAGGCACTGTTGTTACAAGTTCCCGGTGGAATGGTACATGAATAGGTTGCTCCGGTAGTGCCGGGATTCACAATATTATTGATCGTTTCATTTCGGCAACAACGTTGATAAACCAATTGATACGCATTGTTGCTGGGAGGAAGATATTTGATTAATTTAAACTGTAGTCGATTTATGCAAGTATTGGGCGGATTGTTGATACAATCATTGGAAAAGTTAACCGGAACTTTGATGCTACTTACAGCGTAAATTGAGTCGAAGGAGAAAAAGAAATTATTATTGTAAATGGAAATAAATGCCGGATCATCGGAGTCTAAGGCAGCCGGATTTCCACCACCCATACTTGGAGGCAGACAGTCGCGATAAATATTTATAGTGAATTCATAAACATTGTTTCCCAAACAGACATAAGTCACCTCACCGCCAACGATGTGGGAAGCCATCATCGCGAGGGGAGAGAGGAGGAGGAATATGATCAGAATTTTTTTCACTTTGTAAAATTAACGGATTTTGGCTGCTAAACGTATTTCAGAAACCTATTAATTATAGTCTTTATCTCATCTTTCTCTTCAAACATACCGGTATGACCTGTTTCTTCAAGAATATGAACATCATTGATCGCTGCCAAATGCGTTTGGGGCAAAACCTGCAACAATGGCGCTGCCTGATCTTCTCTTCCGATGATGAACAAAACCGGCACTGAGCAGTTCTTTAAAACTTCAGTGGTGTCCTCACGCTCTATCATAGCTTGATAATAGGCCGCTAAATGAGTAGACGAAATTTGCATCGCCATTGTTAGGTGCCCTTCTTGTTCAGGTATACCCACATTCACCGATCTTTGAGCATATAAATTGGGAATCATGGCTTTGAGAAAAACTTCCTTGCCACCATCCAGGATGAGCCGGATGGATTTACGTCGGTTTTCTTTATTTTGTTCATCGTCTGCCAAAGCGGATGAATGAATCATTCCGATGGCTTTCAAGGCTTCGGGATATTTTTTTGCTAAAGCCATGGCGGTATAACCTCCCATGGAATGCCCTAAAATAGCAGCGTCTTCAATATTTTCCGCAGACATAATATTTTTTACAAAATCGGCCATCTGCTCAATTGAAACGACGGTGTCGGCTGTGGAAGATTGACCACAACCCGGCCAATCAGGTGCTATGACCCGATATGTTCCAACTAATTCCGGGATGAGATATTTCCAAATACGGCTATCTTCTCCAAATCCATGTAATAAGAATACCACTGGCCCTTTACCCTCATCCAAATACATCAAATTATCCGGGCTAGTTTTATTTTTCAATTCATTCATCTTGTAAATATTTGTGCAGCCTGCCATTTGAATGCCCCGGCGTAATATCTGAGCCGCAGCCAAATAATCAGGATGAGTGGCAGGATTTCGATATCAAATTTTTGTTGGGCAAAGAACTGATAGATCAGAGAAAGGGTGATCAACCAGGATGCAGAGCGGGCATAGGTGCTTACCTTATCCGATTTAAATGAAAGCATTCCGGCAAAAATCAGGTGCAAGGGGAAGGCCCAAAATAAATTTCGATTCCATGCACAAACTTTATGGTCAGTACCAAACCACATAAACAACATGAGTAGGCCTAATAAGCCCGCTGTTAAAAACAAAGCGGAATCTAAATAAATCATAACTGATTTGAGCGTCTTTAATCTGCCTAATAAAAAATAAGCGGCGGCAAACACAAGAAAGAAAAACAAGGGTTCGTTTCCGGACGCATGAGGCTCCCAACGATTGGGTAAGAGATTTTTTTCACTGCCCACAATAAAACGCCCATTGAGACGCGCGGTTGCAAATCCTTTTTGTAAATAGTCAGGCAAAAACATGGATTCATCAGACTTCATGGACCTGTCCACAATATCGCTCATTAATAAATTAATACCTACCCGCTCCCAATGTAAATTTCTTTCATAATGATTCAACAGCGTGCGAAATGAAATACTATCATCCTGCATCGCAATACCATAAACAAATTGATCTTTGAATAAATTAGAAAAGATATCTCTGATTCGAGTTGAGCAATTGTCGAATAAAAAGTCGTACCGGTAATTGCGATTCGCGGGTAGGGCATTATTGACCAAAAAATCTCTAACCTGAATGGCTTCTTCTGCCGATAAAAGCAAAATTTGTTCATCAACTCTTCTGCCTTCTTCCTGATACTGTGCCATAAAGCCCGGGAAACTTTCCGTGCCCAGGTAATAATCGAGTTTGCCGCGGGTGAATTTTAAATAAAAATCAGGATCGCTAAAACTAAAAGTTCCATAGTTGTAGACTATATCCGTTTGTTGACAACTATCCAGAATTCTGATGGCACTATGTCCATAAATGGAGTACAAATCAGTGCCTGGCCCACAGGTCAGTATAGAGATTTGAAGACCACAAGGATATACTTTTAAACTGCCGGATGCCGGCAACGAAACGGAACAAATCAGAAAGAGGCATAACCACCTCCAGGCTGTTAAAATACGGACCTGCATAAGTGGCTAAGATAGTTTAATCTCCTGTTTTAGCGGATGATTTAACGTGAATAATTCGGAGATTCTTTGGTGACTACAACATCATGGGCATGACTCTCACGCATACCCGCATTTGTCATTCGCACGAATTGGGCCTTTTGAAGGGTTGGGATGTCTTTCGCGCCGCAGTAGCCCATTCCGGCACGTAATCCTCCAATAAACTGATGTACCACTTCATTCAGAGTGCCTTTAAACGGAACCCGACCTACAATACCTTCCGGGACTAATTTTTTGATATCATCTTCCACATCCTGAAAGTATCGGTCTTTACTGCCTTCCTGCATAGCCTCGATGCTTCCCATGCCCCGGTAAGATTTGAATTTACGTCCTTCAAAAATGATGGTTTCTCCCGGGCTTTCTTCAACGCCTGCAAATACAGATCCTGCCATGACGGATGATGCCCCGGCTGCCAAGGCTTTCACCATGTCGCCGGTATAGCGGATTCCTCCATCAGCAATCACTGGAACCCCCGACTTTTTCAAGGCCTCGGCAGCTTCCATGATGGCTGTTAATTGTGGTGCTCCCGCACCGGTAACGATACGAGTTGTACAGATGGATCCTGGTCCAACACCTACCTTTACCGCATCGGCACCTGCTGACACCAATGCTTTTGCCCCTTCACCGGTAGCCACGTTGCCGGCAATAACCGGTAAATTTTTCGCATGTTTTTTTACTTTCTTCAAGGTTTCAATTACTCCTTTGGAGTGCCCATGCGCACTATCCAGCGTGATGACATCCACGCCGGACATCAATAAAGCATCCACCCGGTTGAGAATATCCGGCGTTATACCCACAGCCGCACCCACTAATAATCGGCCCATATTATCTTTATTGGCATTGGGATGACTTTTGTATTGCAAAATATCGCGGTATGTAATGAGGCCGATGAGTTTGCGATTTCGATCAACAATGGGTAGTTTTTCAATTTTATATTCCTGAAGAATTTGTTCGGCTTTCAGCAAAGTGGTACCCAACGGAGCAGTCACCAATTTATCCTTGGTCATAATGTCTGCAACCAATTGTTTGGGATTTTTTTCAAATCGCAAATCTCTATTGGTGAGAATGCCTACGAGTTTACGCTGATGATCTACAATTGGAATACCGCCTATTTTATTTTCACGCATCATGGCCAAAGCCTCACCGATTGTTGACTCCGGTTGAAGGGTCAAAGGATCCACGATTAGGCCACTTTCACTGCGTTTTACTTTGCGAACTTGTTCGGCCTGCTTTTCAATACTCATATTTTTATGCAAAATACCAATACCTCCTTCACGTGCCAAGGCAATCGCCAGTTGAGCTTCAGTGACGGTATCCATGGCGGCGGAAACCAATGGAATATGCATTTGAATTTGTTTGGTAAGTTTGGTTCGGATATTTACTTCTCGCGGTAAAACATCAGAGTAAGCAGGTACTAAGAGAACATCATCAAAGGTTAACCCTTCTTTTAAAATCTTTGAATTTGTAGCCATGTGCAAAGATAGTCATAATCAGAAAAAACCCAAATCGTCAGGTTCTTTGTTATGATTGCTTTCTTTGCTATTGCTGATTTTTTGGATTGAATTTTATTTCTGATTCGTTTTGTAATTGCCGTGCAGTTCCTCAATCTGACAAAAGGAGGGTGATTCGTAATCGTGGTGGTAAATTCAGTCAGCACATTTACTCAAAACAAGGATTTATATGAGATATTTTAACCTACTGTTTATAAAAATGAATTAATTGTTATATTTGGAGCAAATAATTCAAGAATGAATAAAAGACTATTACCTCTATTATTATTGATTGTTTTTTCAGTGAATGTTAAAGTGTTTGGGCAATATTGTTTTCCTACCTTCACGAGTGCCTGTACTTCGGCTGATTTTATCAATAATTTCTCTACGACTTTAGGTATTTCAAACATCACCAACAATAATACCGGATGTAATGGGGTATTACCCAATAACTACATTTACAATTCCGGAATGACTGTTTCGCAATTGCAAGGCCAAAGCGTGAATTTTTCGATTCAATCAGGCGCAACTTGGGCGCAGGGCTTTCGAATATGGATAGATTGGAATAATAATCTAAGTTTTGCTGATCCCGGTGAAGATGTTTGGGTTTCCGCGGCTTCTAGCACTGCAGTTCAAACAGGGACTATCAATGTTCCCATTTCTGCCACTCCCGGTGTAAAACGGATGAGGGTAATTTGCAGATGGGCAGTGGTGCCCGCAATTACAGACTATTGCGGAACCGGATTTTCTTTTGGCGAATGTGAGGACTATAATTTTCAGGTGATTTCTACCACTCCTTGCTCGGGCATTCCGGTGGCAGGAACAGCCACAGCTTCGCCAACCAATCCTTGTCCGGGTGTGCCAGTATCACTCAATTTGACAGGTGTTACCGCCGCTGGTAATTTGTTCTTCCAATGGTGGCGCTCGACAACTCCGAACGGACCATGGGTGCCTATTCCCGGTAGTAATTCAACCTCCATCATGTATACCCCCCCCGCAGGTTCTACCACTTATTACACGTGTGTTGTAACCTGTCAGAACAGTGGCGGTTTGGATACGGCCACTG
>DAIRSC010000094.1:0-8207 GCA_036804585.1 Chitinophagaceae bacterium | reverse complement strand
TGTAAGACCTTAAACAAAGCAGGATCGCTACAGGTGCTTGCTGCCAATTGATTCATCGATTGATTGCGCGCTTCTTCTATATCCTTTGGAAAAATTTTGTTGTCCAAAAATTCACTTAACAATCATGCAAATACATGCTTCCATTCAAGACCATGGGGCTTTACCCGATTCCGGAATTGTTCCCAAACCAACATATGGGCTATTTCATGTAACAGGGTGATTAAAAAATGATAGGAATTTAAATTTCCATTCACCGAAATAGTATGTCGCCCTTGTCCGGGTGAAGGTCGAAAATCGCCTAATACGCTGCGTCTTTCTTTCTTAATTTTTAAATGGAGCGGGTATCGGTGCATGAGATTGGCAACCGCATCAAAACTACCCTCCGGTAAAAATGTTCGAATTGCATCTAATGGATGTTCTTTGAGCCCCATATTCGTTTTATCCAATCAGGGCGTTTTTAATCAGCACCAATTTGCGCATCAGTTCATCCATATCTTTCAGGTTCAACATATTTGCCCCATCACTTAACGCTTTGCCAGGATCCGGATGGGTTTCAATAAATAAACCATCCGCTCCGGCTGCTATTCCGCACTTAGCGATGGTTTCGATCAACTCAGGTCGGCCACCGGTAACACCGCTACTCTGATTGGGCTGTTGTAAGGCATGGGTACAATCCATGATGCATGGCTTACCAAATTGCTTCATGATCGGAAAGGATCTAAAATCGACCACCAAATCCTGATAACCAAAAGTGGTTCCCCTTTCAGTGACCATGACATTTTCGTTGCCTGTACTAAGTACTTTATCAATGGCAAATTGCATACTTGCAGGAGATAAAAACTGGCCTTTTTTGATGTTGACTATTTTACCTGTTTGGCCTGCTGCGAGTAATAAACTGGTTTGGCGGCAAAGAAAAGCCGGAATTTGCAACACGTCAACGTACTGAGCCGCTATTTGCGCTTCTTCATCAGCATGAATATCTGTGACTAAAGGTAATTGATAATGCGCCCCGGTTTCTGCCAGTAAGGACAATGCTTCTTGCTGACCAATTCCGCTAAATGAATGCACACTGCTGCGGTTGGCTTTGGTATAACTGGCCTTGAAAATAATTGGAATCTGATGCTTTTCACTGATTCGTTTTAGCTCCGTGGCAGTCTCCTCCATCACCGTCTTGTTCTCAACCACACATGGACCAGCCAATAAAAAAAATTGTTTGTTCGTGTCAAAGCCCGGGAATAATTGATTCAAAAAATGCATGCTGCAAAGTAATACCAAATGCTCCAATTGCAGCACGTATTTCGGTTTTCAATATCACTTCTTTTTCCTCTGCATTTCTAAACGGGTGCTTTTTGCAGACATATCTTTTCGTCAACCAATGCGTGAAATGAACTATATTTGAACTTCGTTTCCTGAAATGCTTAAAATTGGAATTACCGGCGGAATGGGCAGTGGCAAGACCACTGTTTGTAAGATTTTTCAGTGCCTGAATATTCCAATTTATGATGCTGATTATGAAGCAAAGAATTTATACAATACGGATTTACAACTTCGTGAGGAAGTAATACTACTTTTCGGGGCTGATGTATTCACCAAAAATCTTTTAAATCATTCTTTATTGGCGGCTAAAGTATTTTCCAATCCCGAAAAACGACAAGCCCTCAACGCAATTGTTCATCCTCGTGTGCAGGCCCATAGTGCATCCTGGTTCAAAAAACAGTCGGGCCCTTATGCCTTGAAGGAAGCCGCCTTATTGATAGAAAGTGGCGCTTTTTGTCAATTGGATCATGTCATCCTCGTTCGTGCCGCAGAGGAAACCCGTATTCAACGAGTCATGAAACGGAATCCCACCTGGAGTGGTGAGGAAATTCGAAAACGTATGAATGTGCAAATGAGTGATGAAGAAAAAAAACCTATCTGCCAATTTGAAATAATCAATGAAGAGCCGCATTTACTCATCCCACAAGTGATGCGCATTCATCAACAACTATGTCCATGATCAAAAAAATCTATATCCTCTGTTTGGCCTGTTTGCTTTCAATCAGCCTGAAATCGACTGCACAATCTTTATATTTTCCACCCGTTACAGGAAACACCTGGGACAGTATTTCGCCACAATCTTTAGGTTGGTGCGTGAACTATGTAGATAGCATTTATAGTTATCTGAATGCCAATAGCACTAAAGCATTTATTCTCCTGAAAGATGGAAAAATAGTATTGGAAAAATATTTCGGCAGCTTCACACAGGATAGTCTTTGGTATTGGGCTTCGGCTGGCAAATCGCTCACCGCACTCACTGTGGGCATTGCACAACAAGAAGGTTTGCTCAATATCGATGACAGCACCTCAAGCTACCTGGGCAGTGGTTGGACGGTTGCTCCGGCTACCAAAGAAAAATTAATTAGCATTCGCGATCAGTTAAGCATGACCTCGGGCTTGAATGATACCATAGGTGATCCCCATTGTACTGTCGACACCTGCCTAAAATACCTCGCTGATGCAGGCACCCGTTGGGCCTACCACAATGGACCATACACTTTATTGGATGGCGTCATTTCCAATGCTACCGGAATGAGTTTAAATAATTATATCAATCAAAAAATAAAAATCCTAACCGGGATGACAGGACTTTTTGTACCCTCAGGCTTTAATAATGTTTTTTATAGTAAAGCCCGCAGTATGGCCCGTTTTGGTTTGCTCATTTTAAATAAAGGCAAATGGGATAACACACCTATTTTGAGCGACACATCCTATTTTTCTCAAATGACCCATTCCTCTCAAAACTTAAATCCCTCTTATGGCTATTTATGGTGGCTAAACGGGCAGAGTAGTTTTATGGCACCCGGCTTGCAATTTAATTTTCCCGGTTGGCTCAATCCTTCCGCACCTCAGGATTTATTGATGGCTTTGGGCAAAAATGGTCAATTGGTGAATGTGGTCCCTTCAAAGAATCTGGTTTTTATCAGAATGGGTAATAATCCGGACAACAGCGATGTCCCCATTTTTTTTAATGATACCATTTGGCAAAAACTCAATCTGCTGATGTGTCAACCTAATTCTTTGACGGTAGAGTCAGATAAATCTACGATAGAAATTTATCCCAATCCTGCACAAGATTTGTTTTATATCACCCTCTCTAGCGAAGCAAACGAAGTTCGTATTGAGGATTTAATGGGTCGCACAAAATATCAATCTGCAGTCAATAGCAGCCTACCTCAAAGAATGAGTATTTCAACATTAAACTGGATTCCCGGCATTTATGTAATTCGTATCCGGGTTCAAAATAGATGGCTGCATCAAAAAATACACATCCACTAATGGATGAATGCTGTTTGAATGCTTCCTGATTCTATTCAACCTTTCCCCATGTTTACCTACTCAATGCCACTTTCCGTCTATTCAGTGTGACGACCCTGATCTCGGTGAATATATTTACTTTTATGAGGATCAGAAATAAGGCTATGCGAATCGGGCTGGAGCTAGGACTTTGGATTCTGTTCTTTAGCATTCCTGTTCTATTCATGCCAAATCATTTTAAGCATCGCCCGGAATCGCAGGATATGTTCAGCTATTTTATCAGCTTTTTTATTCTCAAAAATATCAAGTTCGTTTTTCTATTTTATGTCAACTACAAATGGCTGATCCCCCGTTTTCTGAGTCAGAAAAATCATTTGCAATATGGCCTGACCCTCGCAGCTTGTTTTTTGCTGGTACTAGCCTGGCCTTGGATCATTCATCTTGTTCAACCTCATGAGGGCCCATCTCCACTTTGGCCTACGCCACACAGGCATCCACATCCTGAACCAGGTCTTCATCCGCATCATCGCCCCATGTTTAAACCCTATGTGGGCATACACTTTTTTATGAGCATCATTGTACTTCTGATTCCTTTATTGATGTATTCCTTCAATAACTGGATCAAAAGTGTATCAGAAAAAAATCAAATGGAACTGCGTTTTCTGAAGTCGCAAATCAACCATCATTTTCTTTTCAATTCCCTCAATACCATCTTCGCTTTAAGCGAATCCGGAAGTCCGGAAACATCCAAAGCCATCTTTAGTTTATCTACAATGATGCGCTATCTTCTGAGCGATTCGCAATCAGATAAAGTTACGTTGACCAAAGAATTAGAATTAATCTCTCATTATATCGAATTACAGCGACTCCGGTTACCGGGCAATATGACACTCAATTTTCAAGTGAAAGGTGAAACGCCGCCTTACCCAATTTCGCCTATGATTCTCATGACATTTATTGAAAATTGTTTTAAACACGGTATTCATACCAACAAACCCGGAGAAATTAATATTGATATCCATTTACTAAACAACAAAATTATTTTAGATACCAAAAATGAGATTCACGCTACGAATCAATCTCTGGATGCGATTGAAGGAATTGGCGTAGAAAATGCCAAACGCAGACTGGCACATGATTACCCGAACAAATATCAACTTCAGCTCAAAGAAGAAGCCCCCTATTTTTATCTCCATCTTGAAATAGATTTAATATGATTTCCTGTATTGCCATTGACGATGAACCCCTTGCTTTGCGTTTATTTGAAACCTATGCGGCTCGTATAGAGTTCCTGCAAGTATTAGGCACATTTACCAATTTACAAGAAGCTCAAACCTGTTTGGACAATCATGATATGTCGCTGGTATTTCTCGATATTCAAATGCCGGGTGTAAATGGTCTTGATTTTTTTCGACAACAAAAAGATGATTTACTGGTCATTTTTACGACTGCATTTTCTGAATATGCTATTGAAGGATTTGAAGTGAATGCCCGGGACTATTTATTAAAGCCTTATAATTTTGAACGTTTTGAACAAGCTTGTTTAAAGGTTAAAGATTACCTGGAATACAGAAACAAACAAAAAGATAAATCCCCGCCTTTTGTTATGGTAAAGCAAGGTTATGGCTAGGAAAAAGTTATGTTTGATGAAATTATGTATATCGAAAGTCGGGATGACTATGTTAAAATTTTATTGACAAACAACAAGCATATCCTGACCAAATCGACCACAAAATCGATGATGGAAAAATTGCCTGGCGATGATTTTGTACGCGTACATCGTTCTTATATCATTCACCGTAAGATGATTAAATCGTTTCATGCCCGTAAAATTATTTTGAGTAATGATAAGGAAATACCCGTAGGTAGTAATTACAAAGATTTAATGAATGTTTCAAAGGAAGATTAATGACTGGTAGGCACTCGACGTGCAAACTTCGATAAAATCAAGGCTTCCATGATCAGAAAAATCAGATAAACGCCCATTAAAAAAAATAGATCCGGTTTGTGAAGAGCCTTCCCTTGGACAACCAAAAAAATGGCGGCAGCGGCAATGAACATTAAAAATTTCATCGTCGTAGAAAGCAGCATGCCATTCACAAATTTATGGGGGTTTTTATGTTTCATTTTCGTAACCGCCACCCAAAAAGAAAACAGGATAATCAATGCAATGACCAAACTTCCACTTGCCGTAATATTGAAATGGGTCAGGGTCTGGGAATGCATCCACCAGCCCAGTGCTAAACAAAAGGATAATAATATGATCCAGGTTAAATAAAATACTTTTTTCATGGTTTCTTCTTTGTGTCTCGATAAATATTCCAAAATAATCCAATCAATACCAATAAAGGAAGAAATAACATGAACCAGGGCATTCGCCAACCTATTTCCCGGTCGATCTTATACCCAATGAAAAAAGCCACGCCGAGCGCAGCTATGATTTGGGTTGCCAATCCGGCATATTTTAATAAGTTTTTATCAGGCATTCGCAGTGACCATATTTGCCGGCTTGACCGCATGTTCAACTTTTGGAGTTGATGACGTTGAAACGGCAGCAGCACCCATTGAACAATGACCATTAAACTTCACGCCATTTTCAATCACCAATTTACCCGTGTTGATATCACCTTCAATGTGGGCTTTTTCTCTTAAAATCAGGATATCAGCTACTTTTAATTTACCCGTAACATGGCCTGAAATTTCAGCGTTCTGACAAATGATATCACCATCAATTTTTCCAGTGGGGGAAATAATCACCTTCCCTTTCGAAGTCACAGTTCCTTTTATAATCCCCTCGATGCGGATATCTCCTTCTATCTTTATTTGTCCGTCCAAAACAGTCCCTTCTGAGATACTCGTCATCCCGGAACCAGATGAACTATATGAAGATACAGGTGCCGGGGGGGTATGAACTGATTGTGGTGGTGGGGTATACGAAGTGGTTGAATCCTTTCTTTCTTTATTACTTGAAAAAATGGACATGTCTTTTGATTTTTCACAAAAGTAACCGAGAAGAACATTTATTGGCCTTGCTTCAGACTATCTTTATCCACATCCTGTGTGTTTTTCATACTATCTACTTTCTGGTTTTTCCAGTAATCGTATTTCGATGCTTTATCGCTACCGTTAAATTGCGACCTGAATTTCATGCTGTTTGAGGGATTCTGTATCGCACCGGGTGTTGATTTATCCGTTTGCAACTTCGATCAGATTAAAAATGGATTGCATACGAATCTGATTCAGACGAACAAGCAAATCACTGAGTATTTGGAGGATTGAACTCTTTACAAAACACATCCTTTTGATAACCCGTTAAATCGTACCGGATCGATGTAAAAAAGAGCAGAAATGAGAGCAACTATAAGGAAAGCTACCAAAGTTACGGACAACAAAATAGATAAAATTCCTTTGGTCAAATGTACGATCATCAGCTCTTGCAGCGTTTTCATCGTTGTTGATCGCCAAACGATAAGTAGGGGCTGCTGTTTAATGTGAAAGTAGTTGATATCACTACATTCAGGGGTGAATTTCGATTTTTTAAATGCACGGCAATTTGACAAATGACTACAATTAACTTGATGTTCATTTTTTGATATTCACTTCTCACTGGCATCTTCAACTTAGGCGTCATCGACCACGGGCTATCCCGCACGTGCAGGACTATGCCTTGAACACCTCCTTAAATTTGAAGAACCAGTGAGATAAGCAGCAGCCACGAAGTAGCATTCATTTGTTTAAAAAACTTCCGAAAAATCAGTCCTAAACTCCCAGTTATGAATTTAATCATACCAATATGCCTTGTTTCACAAATCTTTTCCGAACAGATTCCCGAAAATTAAAATAATTTCTTTTATTTTGAGTTTATTAAGACCGTGAAGTTATATCGAATTATACATAGTTTGCTCTGTGTGGTGGGACTCTTTTTGTTTACATCCGAACACCTCAGTGCCCAAACAATGCCTAAACAAAATTCAAAGGATAGTCTGGCGGTTCAAAAGAGGATTGAAAACGAATATAAACGTCGTGACAGCATCTTCGCGGCTATGCGTCAAAAGCGGATTGAAGATAGTATAGCACGTGTGATTCAAAAACAAAAAATTCAGCAATACCGCGATAGTTTAATAGCTGCACGCATCGCCAAAAAAAAGGCTGATAGTATCGCCCGCGAGGAGGCAAAACTAAAATTAATTCGTGAAAAAGCCGAAAAAGATAGCATTGCGGCAGCCTATAAAATAAAACTTGCAGATAGTTTGGCATTGGTTAAACTCAAGGCAGATAGTACCCGCGAAGCAGAACGTCAATACAGAGACAGCCTGACTTTAGCCCGAAAAAAGAGCTCGGATAGCCTGAAATTAGCCCGTGAACAAAAGCAAAAGATGCGAGAGGCGCTGGAGAAGTATAAAAACAGTAAAAGATACAAGGACAGCCTTGAGGCCTATAAACAGCAGAAAAAAGACAGTTTAATGGCCGCCCGAAATGCTCAGCAGGAAATTATCCGAGCGCAGCGAAATGCCTTTAATGATAGCCTGAAAAGTGCTCGGCAACTCTTTAACGATAGTGTTAAAACAGCCCGGGAACATTATAATGACAGCCTGAAAAATGTTCGAAATGCTTTCCGGGATAGTATGGTAGCTGTGCGAAAGGCCCGATTGGATTCATTGGCAGCCGTTCGAAAACTAAGAGAAAAAGATTTGGGGACAGCCAAGGAAAAATCAAAAGATGCTCAGGCCAAAAAACTCGCGATCCAGATACACGAAAAGAAAATGACGGAATGGAGTAACGAAAAACTCCTTAAACGAAAATGGAGTCTGCCACGACGCATTTATCAAAATACCGTTACCCGATACAACTATTACTACAATGCCCGTCGAAAATACAATGAGGCCATTCGAACCTTAACCAAAAATCATAAA
>DAIRSC010000093.1:0-8207 GCA_036804585.1 Chitinophagaceae bacterium | reverse complement strand
GTCTGAGGGAGTTATCGCTGTTGGGGCTGGGTATACGGATGTTGAAATAAAAATTCATGAGCAGGCTGAGCGCTTTTATTTGTATGCAGAGCTTATCAATCGCAAACATTTATATGAGTTTGCGGATGTGGTTGACTACACCTTCAATGATCTGTAAGTAAAGTTCTCAAATGACCAGCAGCGATTGCTTTGAAAGAAATTCAAAAGTCAAAAAAATCTGATTAATTTTGATTGGTTAAATGATTAGGACAGGCCATGAAAGCTAAGTACGTGAACCCATTCACTGATTTCGGAGTTAAGAGGATATTCGGAGAAGAGGCGAGCAAAATTTTATCGATCGACTTCCTGAACGCGCTTTTACCTCTTTCTGACAAAATTGTTGATCTGACTTTTAAGAATAACCGACATTCAGGCCAATCCGCATTTGAAAGCCCTTTGAGAGGATTGTCCAATAGGCTGCTCAAACCATATATCGGTGGAAGTAGCGATGAGGTCCAAAAAAATATTGGTGATTTTGTGACGCGCAAACTCATTCATTTTATCAATAATGGGGACACTTACGGAGCGGTTAATTTTCCCGAAGTTCAGTTGACTGCGTTTACACACTCACATCGAATGTGGCATATACATGAAAATGTGCCCGGCATTCTCGCGCAAATCAATATCATACTCGCAAACTATTCAGCCAATATTCAGGCACAGTATTTAAAAACCCGTGAAAATATCTGTTATGCGATAACAGATATTGGCAGTGACTATCAATCTGAAATGGCACAGGCTCTAAGGAATATTCCACAAACTATTCGTTTTCGGATATTATACTAAATGATGCAACAATTTTTTACCGTCGGTCCATCACAATTGCACCCAAAATACGAATTATTTTGGCAGGAATCATACCGTAATCAAGTAGGGAGCATATCGCACCGCTCTCAACAATTTCGGGATATTTATCGATTCACCGAGGAGCAACTCCGAATTTTATTGTCATTAACGCCTGAACATAACATTTATTTTACCCCATCGGCTACTGAAATATGGGAAAGAATGCTTTTAAATGTCGTGGAGCATACTTCATTTCATTTGGTCAATGGTTCTTTCTCTAAGCGTTTTTATGAGTTTTCTGCTTTGTTAGGTAAGCAGAATCTTTGTTTTGAGGTGTCGCAGGGGCAGGGCTTTGATGATGTCACAACAATAGAAATTCCCTCTGTGGCAGAATTAATTTGCACCACCCAGAATGAAACTTCAAGTGGTATTCAAATTCCGGTTGAAGATTTAGATTCACTCAAAGATCATCATCCGCATGCTTTAATATGTACGGATATCGTCTCTTCGGCACCTTATGCTGCCGTAAATTTTAAGAAAATGGATATGGCCTTTTTTTCAGTTCAAAAGGCTTTTGGGTTACCTCCGGGATTGGGTGTTTGGATTGTCAATCATGCAAGTTTAAAAAAGGCAGCAGACTTGAAACACAAAGGTATTTTACAAGGTGCCCATCATACCCTTGAGTCTTTTGAAAATAACCACCTCAAATGGGAAACTCCTTCCACACCAAACATAATGGCTATAGATGTTTTAGGAAAGATGGCAGCACATATGAATACAATCGGTATTGAACAAATCAGAAAAGATACTGAAGAGAAATTTCAAATGCTCAAACATTTCGAAGCGAGCCATCCCGGTGTTCGATATACCACCACTCAAGACGCTCATTTATCGCGTACAGTATGTGTATGGACTTGCGAAAAAAATCCGAAGGATATTCTTGAAAAAATGAAGGCCCGGCAATATGTATTAGCCGGTGGCTATGGTGCGGGAAAGGCTGAACAAATTCGTATCGCAAATTTCCCTTCTTCAAGCTTGGAGGACATGGAAAAAATGCTTCAATGTTTATCTGAGGTCATTTCTTGATCCGGACTTAATCTTTTATTCGTACCAATCATTGCGCCAGCGATCCCAGCGCTCAATGCCTATTTTTAATTGCAGGGGTCTGTTGTATTTGCTGGCCACACTACCTGCCAGATAAAGACCAAACTTAAAGCGCTCACGCCAAAACCGGATCACTTTTTCAACACCCACAAAAGCTTCAATGTATTGTAGTTTTCGTTCCGGAATATACAAAATACCACCACCTATAATTTCCATGAGCTGGAGCTGTTTGAGCACAGGAATTTTATTGAGCACGGCGCCGTTAAATTCATGGATATAATGTCCTTCATAAAAACGATCAAAGATTGGGAAGGAAGAATCCAGCATTTGAAAACTCGCCAAAGGATTATTAAAAAGATATGGATTGCCCCGACTGATAAATTTATAGTCTACAAATCGAAGGTCTTTTTGGGAGAGAAATGTTCCGGTATAAAAAATTTATCGGCTGATACCGGCTAAACCAAGTTTTAATCGTTGTTTCAAGCCTATTTCCAGATAATCAAAATCGATGGCACTATTCAAGATGCCCGGAATGCCTTTTCTCCAATTCACATAAAAGGTGGGATACTTCGAACCTAAAATAATTTTCTGTAAGGGCTCCCTATTATACATCTGAAATGGCGTGTATTCCAACGTTATTCCACCATAAAATGCTTTGTAAGGTTCAAAAATAATCGCATCGTTGTTGATTACAAATTCCGAAATGATACTGTCGAACTGATGGTTAAACGTCAATCCATTCAATGATCTTCTGTTTGCATATTCGGCCATTACACGAAACATCAAACCATTCACCAATTCCAAGCCATGCTCCAGTCTTACATGGTCCTTACGGTAAAAATTGCTACGTCTAAATCGATTGACCCAGGCATCTCCCCAAAAGATAAAATCGAATTCCCGACCAAAATCGAATCGAAAGTATCCTTGTGAAAATGGATTATACCGATATATAATTGAGGCATCGCCCATGAGATTTGCATTCACCAAACCGTAGTTGATATCTGCGTTTAACCACAGTCTTTTTTTAGATGGAAATATTTTTTCATAACTTCCACCTGTTCCAATTCGAGCACCACCCGGCATGAAGGGCCGGTAAAAACTCATCAAGGGATTAAAACTTAAACGGGTCTCGCTCTTACGATGATAATAATTAACCCCATTCAGTAAAATTTTAAGTAAAGTGAGTCGATTATATTGACGATCAACGGAGTCTAAATATTTCGTGGAATTTTGAGCCATTTGAACACTATCCTTAAAATGGATCAGGTTGATTTCCTCTTTACTGAGTGGTTCAGCGCGCACTGTATTCCAAAAGGTGCTATCTCTTTGATAGGCTTCGCTGGAGGTAGCCGAAATTTCTGTGCCAAAATAGCGTTTGTGAAAAGTGGTATCTAATTGATAATCAGTATATAAAGCAACTGTTCGTCCATCCAATTTGTTTCGACCGGATTTCGAATAATAATTAAATGATTGTTTCGTGATCATCCATGCTTTGTTTCCTATCCATTGATATTCCTGTGCGACTTCAAAGAAATCGTATTCGGGCATATGAAATTTAGGGAAACGAAATTGACTTTGAATCACAGCCCAGGAAGTATCTACAATTTCAACAGTACCTTCGAGTAGGGCATTTCCCATTCGTGTAGGGCTAAATTGTATGGTGTAGATATTGGCATTACTTAGTTTGCGAATGCCGAGGGTTTTATATTTATAAGCAACTAATCCCGAATAACTCAATGGCGACAACATAGGTGTTTTACTTAATGCGGGTACCTGAATTAAATTGGGATATAATTCAAATTGCCCTTCCGTTGTACTCAAAAAAAATAAGCCTTCATTCGATCCGCTTTTTTTCACGCCTACTCGTTCTTCTTTAATTTTATTCGGATAAGCATAATCCAGTTTCAAGGATATTTCTGCCATCTTCATACTGGCAAGTTTATTACGTCCTTCAAGCGAATCAAGTACTTTTTCAGCGTTACTTTTTTTGGTGTCTGTTTGTTCTTCCAAAGCTTTGATGTATACGTTTACCCGATAAGAATTGACGGCATGGTAGTGTTTGTTTTTATTCGCAATAACATTTCGGATGATTTCCTCAGCCCGGTCTTTTCGGAAATTGGCAATACGAATTTCTTTGAGTTGATTACTGGCTTCATTCAGAATGACTTGTAATGGCGGTCGTCCATCTTGATGCATGACTTGCAAGCTATATTTTTCATAGCCCAACAAAGAAAATATCAATTCATACTTCCCCTCTTCTAATTGAAATTGAAATTGACCGTTCTCATCCGTTTTTGAGCCCATTTTTAATTCCTTTACCTGAACAGTCACAAAGGGTAGGGCGTCCATATTGGCATTGGTTACCCGACCTTTCAATAAATATTGCTGAGCTTGTGCAGGCAAACCTCCCAGGAAAAGGAAGATTAAAATCATCGATATAATTAGAAATCGCAACACCGAGCAACGAAATTAGGGGATAAATATTTTATAGCCATCAAAGCAATGGAAGCAATTCAGCTTTTGTTGTATTCGCCTATAGACCTTGTTGATAGAGATGCTCCTTCCAATTCAATTTCTACATAGGGACTGCTGTTTAACGTGAACGCATCTGATATCATTGCTTTTTGGTATGAATTGTGCTCATTTATATGCACGGTAATTTTTCATAACTCTGAGACCATTGCAAAACGATCAAAAATAATTGGCTAAGTCATTTGGCTTCAAATTTCTGCGTTACTTTGAATTTTTAACGATATCATGATCAACAAGATCACTCAATACCTAATAATCCAAAAGGCCTTCAACTTTTTTTCCAAATGACTTTTGCAATGGTCTCACTCTTCAATAAGCTTGCAGTTCTATTCTTGATTTTCATTTCTCGCTGGCATTTTCAACTTTAGCGTCATCGTCCAAGGGCTGCCACCAAAGTACTAACCCTCGAAACGCTTTTTTAAATTTGAAGGTCCAGTGAGATAACCAGCAGCCCCTAGATCAAATGATTTTTCCCAAATGATAAAACCTGCAACCTTGAAATAAATCATGTTGACAACCTGTTGCGAGGATGTACCTTTGTATCATGAAGCCAGTCAGAATTGTGTGGGTTTTATATTACCTGCTTGTTTGGTCCGCTTGCAAAGACAAAAAAGAATCTGTCTTGCCCACCGAAGGACCCATCATTGAAGCTGTTTATGCCAGTGGCATCGTAAAAAGTCAAAACCAATATCAGGTTTTTCCAAAATCAGGAGGAACAATTCGTCAATTATTGGTTCAAAAAGGTGATTTTGTCAAAAAAGGTCAAATCATTGCCAGCATTAGCGCTGAGGTTTCACGTTTGAATGCCGAAAGTGCCGGACTCAATGCTGATTTTTCGGATTATGAGGCCAACAATAATAAAATTCGGGAAGCAAAAGTGGGCCTTGAATTGTCAGCAAAAAAAATGAAATCTGATTCATTGGTATATCAGCGACAAAAACGTTTATGGAATGATCAAATTGGTACGAAATACGAGTTAGAACAAAGGGAACTTCAATATGCTAATTCAAAAACAACCTACGAAGCGGCTTATTTTCGTTTGAAGGAACTGGAACGACAATTAAAATTTAACGCTGCGCAAAGTAAAAAAAATGAAAAAATTTCCCGGTCTTTATTGGCAGATTTCGATGTGCGCAGCGAAGTGGAAGGTAAAATTTATGCGCTTTTAAAAGAAGAGGGTGAAATGACCGGTCCGCAATCACCGCTTGCCCTGATTGGAGATGCCCGGGATTTTATTATCCTGTTGCAAGTGGATGAAAATGATATCACACGTTTGCAGGCAGGGCAAAAAATACAGATTACTCTTGAAAGTTATAAAGGCCAGGTATTTGAAGCCGTGGTTCAAAAGATTTTCCCTTTGATGAACGAACGAACAAGAAGTTTTGAGGTAGAAGCAGTGTTTGTCAAGGCTCCTACTATTTTGTTTCCTAATTTATCCGTTGAAGCCAATATCATTATTACGCAAAAAGAAAAGGCATTGACCATTCCACGTAATTTTCTCACCGATCAGGATGAAGTATGGATTTCAGATAAAGAGAAACGAAAAGTGAAAACCGGACTCCGTGATTATAACCGGGTTGAGGTACTGGAAGGATTAAAACCAACTGAACCGATTTACGCACCTCGATGAAAATTAAACTCATTCTGCGCATTGCAAAGGCACTCCTTTTAGCACGCTGGCGCCAAACGCTGGTCGCTGCGGTGGGGGTGATGTTTAGTATTACCATGTTTATCACTTTACTGGGTTTTATGACAGGCTTAAATGATTTGCTAGATGGACTAATTTTAAACCGGACACCTCATGTGCGATTATACACGGATGTGAAGCCCAACCAATGGCAACCATTAAATTTAGCTGACTCATGTTCGTATGCTTTTATCTCTTCCGTTAAACCTAAAAATAGCCTCGCTCAAATCGATAATGCCAAAGCTATTTTGAAAAACCTCCGGAATGATCCGATGGTTAAAGGGGTGGCACCAAAGGTTACTGCTCAGGTGTTTTACAATGTGGGCAACATTGATTTACCTGGTGTAATTAATGGGGTAGATGTGGAAGCCGAACAGCGACTTTTTCATTTTTCAGATTATGTACCACAGGGGAATTTTATGGATTTAAAAGTAGTTCCCAATAGTATTATTATAGGTAAAGCAGCTGCCGATAAAATGTTGGCTGCGATTGGTGATGTCATTCAGGTGACGACTCCACAAGGGGATCGGCATAGTTTAAAAGTGGTGGGATATTTTCAATCCGGACTTCAAGATTTAGACAAGGTGCAGAGTTTTGCATCCGTAGCAACTACTCAAAAAATTCTTTCCCGCCCGGCTTCTTATATTACTGATATCAATATCAAATTATATGACATTTTAGAAGCACCCCAAAAAGCGATAGAATTCAGGAAAATTTATGACACAGATGCCGAGGATATTCAGACGGCCAATGCGCAATTTGAAACGGGAAGTTCGGTCAGAAGTATCATTTCTTATGCCGTGGGTATTACCCTCTTAATTGTAGCGGGATTTGGAATCTACAATATCCTGAATATGATGATTTATGAAAAAATGGATTCCATTGCGATCTTGAAGGCAACAGGGTTTTCGGGATTGGATGTTAAAAAGATATTTCAAACCATTGCTCTGGCTATTGGATTTTTTGGAGGAATATTTGGATTGCTATTCGGTTTTTTATTGTCGAATCTGGTCGACCAAATCCCCTTTAATACAGCAGCCTTGCCAACTGTTAAGACATTTCCGGTGAACTATAATCCTAAGTTTTATGTGATTGGAATCGTATTTTCGTTGCTCACCACCTATTTAGCCGGATTGTTTCCTGCCCGCAAGGCCAGTAGAATTGATCCAGTTAATATCATTCGCGGAAAATAATGGAAAGTATTCTTCAGGCCAAAGGCATTAAAAAAAGTTTTCATGATCCGGTTACCATACCGGTCTTAAAAGACATCAATTTTAATATCAATAAGGGTGAATTTGTTTCAGTAATTGGTAAATCCGGTTGTGGCAAATCTACTTTACTTTATATTCTCTCTACGATGGATACCGATTATGAAGGATCATTGTATATCGATGGTGATTTGATTACAGGTAAAAAGGAAGGCGATTTGGCAAAAATCAGGAATGAAAAAATTGGCTTTGTTTTTCAATTCCATTATTTATTGAGTGAGTTTGATGTCATCAACAATGTGATGATGCCCGGCATTAAACTGGGTAAATATTCATTACAAGAAATTGAAAGCAGGGCCATGGAGAAATTACGTATGCTGGGCATTGAGGAACAAGCCCGTAAATTGCCGAATCAACTATCCGGTGGAGAAAAACAGCGAGTGGCAATAGCCCGGGCCTTGATCAATAATCCGCATATCATCATGGGTGATGAACCTACAGGTAACCTGGATAAAAAAAACAGCGAAATCGTTTTTGATATATTTAAAGATTTGACTGAGAATCATCGTCAAACCATGTTAATTGTAACCCATGATAATGAATTCGCCGAACGTTCGGGAAGAATCATTGAAATGGAAGATGGACGCATCATCAATGCCGAGTGATAAATAGGGCAAGAAAAGACTTTTCTTCAATAGCCAGAATTTTACGATGAAGGAAAAAGTAGTTAGGGACTGCTGTTTAATGTGAATGTTGTTGATATCCGTAAGAGACCGTTGAATAACACTCACAAATCATTGGCTAAGTCATTTGGCTTCAAATTTTTGCGTTACTTTGAATTTTTAACGATA
>DAIRSC010000092.1:0-8244 GCA_036804585.1 Chitinophagaceae bacterium | reverse complement strand
CGGAAATTTGTTCACTTATGCCAGCCTGCGTCGTCAATTTCCTGATTTACCCTATCATGTTGATGGAGAAGCCGCCAAGTTATCAAAATTGAATACTTTTATCGGACATCATATCATGGTGCCTTTAAAAGGCGTTGCGATTCATATTAATGCTTTTAATTTCCCTGTTTGGGGCATGCTCGAAAAAATAGCCGTGAATCTTTTAGCGGGTGTGCCGGCTATCGTAAAACCTGCCACCTTAACCTCCTATCTGACCGAAGCTGTTTTCAAAGAAATCATCGCCTCAGGTATTTTACCGGAAGGTTCTCTGCAACTGATTTGTGGAAGCGCAAGAGGAATATTAGATCATGTTCAGAATCAGGATTTAGTGACATTTACCGGCAGCGCTGAAACCGGAAAAAAACTCAAATCACATCCACGCCTTTTAGATGAAGCGGTTCACTTTAATATGGAAGCTGATTCTTTAAATGCTTGTATTCTCGGACCGGATGTGGATCCATCCAAACCGGAGTTCGACCTATTTATCAAGGAAGTTGTTCGCGAGATGACCACCAAAGCAGGTCAAAAATGTACCGCGGTCAGACGGATACTGGTTCCGGAAAATCGGATCGAAGAAGTACATCTGGCTCTGGGCAAACGATTAAGCGGCACCATAATCGGCGACCCGAAAGTGGAAGGTGTTCGAATGGGACCTCTGGCCGGATTAGGTCAACGATCAGATGTGCTTGAAAAAGTTCATGCACTGATGGCAGAACAGGAATTGATTATTGGCGATATCAATCAGTTCGAAGTGAAAGGTGCAGATAAAGATAAAGGCGCATTTATGAGTCCATTGGTGTTTTTAAATAATGATCCATTTCAAATCAAAGCGTGCCACGAGATTGAAGCATTCGGACCTGTATCTACACTCATCCCTTATCAAACCCTCGATGATGCCATTGAATTAACCAATATGGGCAAGGGGTCATTGGTTTGCAGTATGGTCAGCAATCACCCTCAACATGCCACAGAATTTGTGCTGGGTGTAGCACCTATGCATGGACGGGTGCTCATCCTCAATGAAGCCTGTGCGAAAGAAAGTACAGGTCATGGATCACCCATGCCTATGCTGGTACACGGAGGTCCGGGTCGTGCGGGTGGAGGCGAAGAAATGGGTGGAAAAAGAGGTGTGATGCACTATTTACAGCGAACGGCCATTCAGGGACATCCCAGTATGATTACTGCTATCACAAAGCAATATCAGCAAGGTGCCGAAGGTCGAATTGACTCAATGCATCCATTCAGAAAATATTTTGAAGAGTTATGTATTGGCGATCAGTTAATTACCGAAAAACGACTCATCACTGCTGAAGATATAGACCGTTTTGCCGATTTAAGCGGTGATCATTTTTATGCACATATCAAAGAAACTAATTTTGAAGGAACGATGTTCACCCATCAGGTTGCTCATGGCTATTTAATGATGAGTATAGCTGCCGGTTTATTTGTGGATAGCTACGAAATCAATCCGGTATTACTCAATTATGGGATCGATGAATTACGTTTTACCAAACCCGTTTATCCGGGAACCAATGTATATGTTCGATTTACCTGTAAGGAAAAATCAGATCAGGAAAAAAAGAATGAGGATGATATTCCAAAAGGGATTGTCAAGTGGTTGGTTGAAATATTGGATGAAACGGATGAACCCCTCATTGGCATTGCAACGATTTTAACGATGGTAAAAAAAAGGGATCAGTGAGTAAATAAATAGGGCTTCCTGAATAACTCAGATGTGCGGCAAATTCAAGGAAAAGACGAAGGCATAGGCCTAGTGGCCATGACTTTGGCTTTGACGAAGAAGTTGCGGTGCAGCTGAGTAGACCTTTTTCTGCAAGGTTTTTCGGTTGCAAATTCAACAAATACGTTATACACCCTTGCACTTCAAATGCGCAAATATGATCATACAATCTTGTAAACAAAGAGATGAGTCGTTATTCAGGAAGCCCTAAATAGGCGCTGAAAAAAGCTTACTCGTGTTGTAATAATGAATATTTTTTCAACCGAGCAATTAAAAGTCAAAGTACGCCTGACCTTTAGAACCCATATCCCAATGTGAGGTAAGTATAGGCATTATGCGTTTTATCTTTAAAATAATCACTGGCCTTGGTAACACTTTGTAGTCCATATGCCACAAACCATTGAAGCTTGAGATACTTTCGAATCTGATATTTTAATCCGATATTCAGACCGTAATCGATGGAATGAATTTGGGCACTTTCATCGAATGCCCGATCATCAATCGCAAACATTCCATTAAAACCGGCCTTTCCTTCAGTGAGCTGTCCTTTATTTGACCCTCGTAAGAGATATGAAAAATAGCCCCCGGCACCTACTGACCATTGATTTCCCAGTTTGTAAAAAACAAAAATCGGCAAGCTCAAATATCGATTACTAAACTTCCCTTTTACTTTACCGGAAAAACTATCGATAGAGTCACCGCTGACAACGATATAAGGATAAGCAACCGGACTGGTATAAGAAGCTGTTTTTGAGTCAAAATATAAACCGGCTTGTAGATCAATTCTACGCCTCAAAGCATAAACTGCATACAGTCCAAGAACGGGTTGCACACCGGGTTGTCCTTTAGCGCCTGATACTATCTTCTCCGGAATGGGGGCGCCTGCATTCAGGCCAACTTCCATGCCATAATCCCATTGAGCATACAAGGCAACAGGCATCAATAATCCGAACAAACATACCCAGAATTTCATATCCTTTAGAATTTGTAAATGCTTTGTTGGTGAACGATTTGCATTTTTGAATCAAAGGCGCACAATTTATAAACCCCTGTTTGTAATTCAGACAAGGAAATTTGAGGTAAACGACTACTGAGAATTAACTGCCCGGTAATTGTATAAATTTGATAGGTCAAATCCATCCTCGTAGTTTGTATAAATAAGAAATCATTCGCAGGATTGGGGTAACATTTGAGCACAGGAATTTTGCTGCTTGACTCGAGCGAATTGGCGCCATAATCGAAAACCACATCATCAACCCACAAGGAACTCCCTACCTGACCAACATTTTGCTCAGCACCTGCGCTGGCCGAAAATACAACGGTAATGCTGTCCGGAATATCACTGGAACTATAATTAATAACCAAGTTAAATGGAGCATACGCAATGACTGCCGAATAATCCCGCTTTTCAATAAAACCCACAACATCCCTGGTATTCGTGGTACTGTTCCATTTCGTTAACTTGACGTAGATGGAAGACGAGTCGCCATTTACCGGGGAATATTTATACCAACCCTTCATGGCTATTGGCCGACCGGTGAATGGCACACCCAATTCAGGAACCGGTGCCACAAATATGGTGGTGTCTAAAAATCCGGTGAATAAGGTAGCACCAACAAAATTACCGACGATGGTTCTGGATTTCATGAGGGCCGCAAAACTCCCACCATGTGCATCCGTACTTTTCTGAACAATTGAAGTAGAAGGATTTCCAAAAATTAAATCCATGGCATAGTTGGGGGTTGCCCAGATAGTTGATGGAGTTGGATCTTCGTATCTTCCTGAACTGGAGAGAACCCAGCTCTCAAAATCCAAATTCGGCAAGCTTGTTTGCGAAAAACCGGAAAGACCGAGTAAACACAATAAGATCATTTTTAAAAATCGGGTCATGTATTAAATTTGATTCAAAGATAAGAGATTCTGTCAGATCCTAGTACAGTGTAGCAATCAGTTCATCCTAAATTTTGTCATGAAAGCAGGGTTTTTACTTTCCGTTTGTTCGGCTTGTTAATCGGCGAGTGTTTGTTAAAAAATCTTGACATTGACGGCATTTCAGCATCCTCAATGAACATTCACGGGCAGATATTCGATCTCGCTAAACATGCGTTTTCAACCCCGGCAGCCGTTTATTTGGGCTTAGTTTTCGTTCATTAAGATGAGCCTGGTAACAACAGAATCGCCTACTGGTTTTAATTATCCATTGCCCTCCATCTTATTCCATCCTTTTTTAAACTGAAGACGTTTTCATATCAAACATGGGCTTAATATTGTTTTTAAATCTGTTATTTTTCGTAAAACAGAAGAGAAGTCGGTGTGACTATTCCCACGTTATATCAACGAATTTTAGCAATTTTATACCCTTAAAACAGGGGTATTTTTAACAACCTTTTCGAGTTATCCACATTTTAATCAACCAAAAATATCAGTTTCCAACATCCTACGGAAGCTCCAAAGTAATCGACAGAAATCAGGTGAAAGCAACCTATATTCACGCTCCAAAAAAAATGAATTGTGCGACTGAAGTCATTAGAAATTAAAGGATTTAAAAGTTTTGCAGATAAGACATTGATCAATCTGGATAACCAAATTACAGGAATTGTGGGCCCCAACGGCTGCGGCAAATCAAATATTGTTGATGCCATCCGCTGGGTTATTGGAGAACATAAAATAAAAACTTTGAGATCGGATAATCTTGAGGATTTGATATTTAACGGTTCTAAAACCCGAAATGGTTCTGGACTTGCAGAAGTGTCACTCACATTTGAAAACACCAAAAACTTATTACCGACGGATTTTAATACCGTCACCATATCCCGTAAATTTTACAAAAA
Source organism: Chitinophagaceae bacterium (assembly GCA_036804585.1). Classification (GTDB taxonomy): domain Bacteria; phylum Bacteroidota; class Bacteroidia; order Chitinophagales; family Chitinophagaceae; genus OLB11. The sequence continues at coordinate 3,633 of DAIRSC010000092.1, read as the reverse complement.
CGGTGAAAGTGAATACCGATTAAATGATGTGACCTGCCGGCTGAAGGATATCACCAATCTTTTTCTGGATACAGGTGTCACCTCCGATAGCTATTCAATTATTGAGTTAGGGATGGTGGATGATATCATCAAAGATAAAGAGAATAGCCGCCGTAGAATGTTAGAACAGGCTGCCGGAATTTCAATTTACAAAGCCCGTAAAAAGGAAGCCAAATTAAAACTCGATGCCACGGAACAAGACTTAAATCGTATCGAGGATTTGCTTTTCGAAATATCCAATAATCTGCGAACCTTAGAGAGTCAGGCCAAAAAAGCCGAGAAGTATCATCAAATTAAAAATGAGTATAAAAATGCGAGTGTTGAATTTGTAAAAGCCTCTTTGGAAGATTTTAATTCCACCTATCAAACACTCAGTAGCCAGCAGCAACAAGAACTTGATGCCATTCTTGCGTTAGAAACAGAAATCAGTATAGAAGGTGCAGATCTTGAAGCTCAAAATTTAGCATTGAGTAAGCGCGAAGAAGAATTACATGTTCTGCAAAAAGCTTTCAATGAAATTGTTCATGAATTGCGTAACCTGGAAAACAACAAAAATCTATCCAGTCAGAAAATTCAACATCTTCATGAATTAATCGATAATATCACAAAAAGTATTAACGAGGCGGAAACCCAAAGTGCCTTGCTGGCGAAAGCCACCGAAGAAGCGCAAAATAAATTAGTTACTGAAGAAGCAACCCTGCAAACCTTTAAATCCAAATTGGAAGAATTGCGATTAGATTTAGATGAGAAAAGGAAAACCTATGATCAACAAAAATCAGATTTAGATCTACTGCGGAATCAACATCAGCAATTACAGGTACAACAATTTGAAGCGGAGAAAATAGTGGCCATTGCTGAAAATAATATTAACAATCAGCAGCGATCTATTCATCAATTGGAGGAGGAGAACAAAAACAGACAAAATGAAATTCAGAAACAAAATGAATTAAAAGATAATCTGCTTCAAATCAGTGAAACCAAAAGTAGTGAGTTAAATGAAGCCGTCCGAAAACAGGAAGAAGCCACTGAAAAATTACTTGCAAGTCAGGCCGCTTTGGAAGAACTCCGGGTTAGTTTATTTGAAGAAAATCGTAAGCAAGATTCCAAACAGAACGAATATAATCTATTAAAATCACTGGTGGATAGCCTGGAAGGTTACCCGGATAGTATCAAATACCTATCAAAAAATCCCCAATGGAAAAATGACAGCCAACTACTATCAGAACTCTTCAACGTTCAGGATGAATATAGAACTTGTATTGAGGGCTATCTCGATAAATACCTCAACTATTACGTAACAGATACCGCAGAACAAGCGTATCAGGCCATTGCATTACTTCAAACTGAGAAAAAAGGAAAAGCCGGTTTTTTTATTCTTTCGGAAATTGATGCGAAGACACCGGTCGCACAAAAACCGGCATCGGGAATTTCAGCATTAGAAGTTATTCAATGTGAATCCAAGTATCAGGCGATCCTCGACTATTTATTACACAATGTATACATCACGGAGGATTTACAAATTGCCAACCCGGGTAAAGCAGTTTTACTGCAAAAAGATGGAACCGGATTCAAAACAGGCAAAAGAATCGTAGGTGGATCGGTAGGTGTTTTTGAAGGCAATAAAATTGGTCGTACTCAGCGTCTGGAAAAGCTTAAAAACGATATAGATGTCCTCAACCAATCTGCGGCAGCGTTAAAACTTAATATTAGTGAAACCCAAAATTTGATTGTAGGATTTAATCAGGAAGTTAAAAATGATCAAATCAACAAAATAAGGGAAGAATTAAACAGGGCTCAAAATCAGGTTGTACAAATTGAACACCGAATTGAAAACTATCTCAATCAAACAGAAGCGTCGGCTAAAAGAATTGATGAGCTGAGCGAGCAACTGGAGAAAACCAAACAGTCTATCGCGGATACCCAAAAGTTGCATCAGGACATGAAACAACAAATGACTTTGGCATTTGATCAGTTACAGCAAAGTCAGGCAAAATTTTCCGGTGCAGAAGCGGCTTACAATAAATCCAATGAAGAATATAATCAACATAATATTATCATTGCCCGACAGCAAAGTCGTATTAACGAAATTAATGCAGAACGACAAATTCGACAACAACAAATTGAAGAGCTTTCAGGAAAAGTGACTCATTCAGGCAATCAATTACAAGAAACCAAACAACTTCTTGTAAGCACGGAAAAACAATTGAAAGAAATTGAAGAAAAACTATACGCTGCCATGCAGAACAAAGAGCATTCAGAAAAAAATCTGAATGAAAAAGACAGTTCATTCTACGTTTTCAGAAATGAAATAAACGAAAGGGAACAAGTTCTAAACAAAAAAAGACGAACCAAAGAACAAAGTGAAACCCAGTTAACGGCAATTAAAGACAAATTGACTGAGATGAAACTGCAGTTAACTTCCATGAAAGAGCGACTGCATGTTGAGTTTAAAATTGACCTCGATGAAGTTTTAAAACAACCGCGGGTTGGCGAAGAAAGTATCGAACTCTTGAATGCTGAAGTGGACCGTTTAAAAAAGCGGATTGAGAACCTGGGCGAAGTGAATCCAATGGCCGTTGAAGCATTCCGCGAAATGAAAGGTCGTCATGATTTTATTCAGGAACAAAAAGCGGATTTAAATAACGCCAAAGAAAGTCTTTTAAAAACCATCGAGGAAGTGGAAGCTACTGCCAATCAGAAATTCAAGGAAACTTTTGACCGTGTTAAAGAGAATTTTAAAAATGTGTTTCACGCACTCTTTACCCAGGATGATATGTGTGACATGAAATTGGTTGACCCTGAAAATTTAGCGGATACAACCATCGAAATTTATGCTCACCCAAAAGGCAAAAAACCAAGCACCATAACGCAATTATCAGGTGGTGAGAAGACCCTTACATCAGCCGCATTTCTGTTTGCCATTTATTTAATCAAGCCTGCCCCGTTTTGCGTTCTTGATGAGGTAGATGCGCCATTGGATGACGCGAACGTTGGTAAATTCACCAATATGATTCGCAAATTCTCCGATAACTCACAGTTCATTATTGTCACCCATAATAAACAAACAATGGCTAGTGTGGATGTCATTTATGGTGTTACGATGCAGGAAGCGGGCGTCAGTAAATTAGTGCCGGTAGATTTTCGCAGTTTAAATTAATGATGTTCAGTTGAAGTTTGAGCGAGAAGAAAAGATTTAGACTGAACTTCTCTAATCCAATATCCCTTTGTAAGCAAGCTTCTCTGCTCAATTCAGATTTTAGACTTCAATAATTGGATTGGTCCTGCCCCTGTCGGGCCTGTCAAAGGAGCGATGCTCATATTGAGACCGTTTTAAAACTATCAAAAATAAATGGCTAAGTCATTTGGCTTCAAATTTCTGTGTTACTTTGAATTTTTAACGATATCATTATTAACAGGATAACTCAATGCTTAGGGTCTGCTGATTAACTTGAAAATAGTTGATTCCAGTACATGATGGAGTAATTTTCGTTTATTTAGATGCACAATAATTTTTCATATCACCTCAATAAGCTTGCAGATTTTTTCTGATTTTCACTGCTCACATGCATCTTCAAATTCCGCGTCATCGTCCAA
>DAIRSC010000091.1:0-8295 GCA_036804585.1 Chitinophagaceae bacterium | reverse complement strand
ATAAAAAAGAAAGGTCCAGTTTTCTTCTTTGCCCTGTTGAGCAAATTGTTGACGGAGTTCCATCGCCCGTTGTCCGTCATAATCATATTTTGCTACATACTTTGTTTTGAGCTGCTTGAGCTGTGGTGCAATGTCCCCTCCAAAAAAAATGGTTTCATGTCCCTCTTGTATCCAAATGGCAATATGAAAAGGACAATGCCCTCCCAATGTTTCATATCGGATATCCGCATCAATGTGTCCTTTTTCACCCAGCCATTCTGTTTGAGGGGCATGCCTTAAAATATCAAAATCTTCTGGATGGTACGAAGGCATCCCCTTTCTGATGCCTTCATCGAATTCCAATGCACTGATAAAATATCGGGCATTCGGAAAGGCGGGACTTTTAATGCCTAATTCGTTTTCAAAACAAAGTCCGCCGGAATGATCTTTATGTAAATGCGATTGGATGACATGGGTGACCTGTTCGGGACAAAATCCTGCTTCGCGGATGTTTTCAAAAATTTGCCATTCCCCACTTTTACCCCGAAAGCCTAATCCGCTATCCAGGAGAATTAAGTGCCGTGCCGTTTGTATTAAAAACGGTTGAATTTCTACCAATAAAGATCCTACAGGCCGCTCGTTCAATTGATCTTCAGCCGGGTCGAAAGGAATCATGATTTTGTCATGCCCAATGGTAAAAATACCTTCTGAAAGTGGAAATATTTTCATGCTGTTGATTTAACGCAGGACCATTTGTCGATCTGCATCCAGTCGGATAAGGATAAATATGAGTATCGAAAATGTCATCAGTGAAGTACCGCCATAACTCACCAAAGGTAGTGGAATACCGATAACAGGGGCAAGGCCAATCGTCATTCCAATATTGATTACCATATGAAAAAACAAAATGCCCGCAACACAATAAGCATACACCCTGCTAAACTGCGATCGTTGTCGCTCGGCTACGTGTACAATTCTTAACAGGAATAAGCTATAAATCAATATCAGCAAGCTGGAACCCCAAAATCCAAATTGTTCAGCTACCGTACAAAAGATAAAATCCGTTCTTTGTTCCGGCACCCAGTTATACTGGGTTTGCGTACCATTCAGATATCCTTTGCCAAGAAATCCGCCCGATGCAATGGCAATTTTCGACTGACTCACATTGTAGTCGGAAGTACCGGTACGTACTTTTTCGCCTGACTTTTTTATTTTGATATATGCTTCAGGAACTTCTTGCCCCAATAAAGAATAAATCCGATCGATATGATGTGCCTGTAATACATTTTTAAATGCAAAAGGAACAATCACCTGCGAAAACATCACGCCCACAAACCAGATACCTGCTACCAGAAAAAGGATTTCTTTGTTTCGCCTCAGTCGTTTGCGTTGTAAATAAAGCAGTATAATGGCTAATACACTCAGGATGATGAATAAAATATCTTTCGGAATGAGCAGGGTGGCAAGGGTGAGTGCAATGACCGAAAATCCTACCACTAACACAATATTCGGAAGTCCTTCGCGATACATCGCCAGGAAAAATGAGAAGTACACGAGTGCCAGTCCGGTTTCATTTTGCAGTAAAATAATCACTGCAGGAAACAATGCCAGCCCGGCACACATCAATCGATGCTTCATGGTATGGAAATTGACTTCCTGTAATGACAAAAATTTCGCAATCGTCAATGAGGTAAATAATTTCATGAGTTCACCCGGCTGAAATGTAAAGAAGCCCAAGTTCAACCAGGAGTGCGACCCTTTTACCCCTTTCCCTAAAGGCGTTAACGCCAGTAAAAGAAAAATAACGCCCACCAAATAAGCCAAAAATGGAATGGAAGTAAAAAACTTACTATCCATTACCAGTATCACAAATGCCAGAAATAATGAAACCCCAAAAAACACCAATTGCTTCCAGTAGTTCTTATCGCTCATGATAAAACTGATATCTGTATCACGATGTTCGACTGAATAAATCGACAGAATACCGATCAGGGCCAGTAAAACGTATAACATCACCAGCGACCAATCGATGCGCTCAACATAGGATTGTTGTTTTTTGTAACTCACGGTTTTTTAGAATAATAACGTCGAAAATAATAGGCAGCTTTCAGTGAATCTTTTTTATGCTGAACACTGTCTTTTTGCTTTTGTAAAATTGTTAAACTGTCTTTCGACATATTTTTTATTCGGTCTCTTTCAAGGGCCTCTGCTCTTTCAATCGAATCTAAAATATAGGTATAGTTCGGAATGATTTTAGCATCTTTCATTTTCTTGACCAAAAACTGCCGTTTGGGTGAAATGGAATCTTTCAAATATTGTTCTATCATCAGGCTGGCAATTGGACCGGCCCAGGTTGCCCCATACCCCGAATTTTCGATAGCTACGGCTACGGCTATTTTCGGGTTTTCGCGGGGTGCAAAGGCCACGAACATAGAGTGATTTTGTAATTTAATCCGTTTGCCACCGATGATCCGTTCATTTTGCGCGGTTCCCGTTTTGGCACAAACCACGATGTCAGCCATTCTCGCAATTCGGGCCGTACCAAAATCAACCACACCTTGCATACCACCTATCACATATTGATAGGCAGAATCGGTTATATTGGCCACCTGATGTTTTTGCAAATAGGGTTTGAGTTTTTCGTGTGTACTATCGCCCCCAATTGATTTTACAAAATGTGGTACAAAATAATGCCCTTTATTTGCAATGATGCACATGGAGTTAGCCATTTGCAATGGTGTCATCAGCACTTCACCTTGTCCCATTCCGATAATACTCATGTTGCATGAGTTCCAGTTTCCATTGTAAGTTCGATTAAAATAATTGGAATCCGGGATATTGCCACCTTTCTCGTTGGGGATATCAATACCAATCGGATGTCCCAATCCAAACTCGTTCATGTATTGATGCCAGCGTTGCAAGCCCGCATGAACATTTCCGTGTTTGGGTGCATCGATGGCGAGCCGAAAAATATGACAGAAATAGGAGTTGCAGGAATAGGCAATGGCATATGCCAGATTTCTCGCATGTCCGCCTCCACTGTGTGTACAACCTATTCGGCGACCGCAGGCAAAATATCCGCCACCACAACCATATCCAAAGCTGGGTGTAATCACGCCTTCGTCCAATGCTACCAAGGCGGTAATTGGTTTAAAGGTAGAACCGGGTGGATATACCGCTTGTATGGGACGGTTAAACAAAGGTTTGGTGGCATCCTTGAGGAGTTTCCCAAGGTTTTTCCCTTTTGAAGCCCCTGTTAATAAACTGGGATCATAAGTCGGACCACTAGCGAATGCAAGAATTCCGCCGGTTTGTGGGTCAATCGCAACGGCACTGCCCAGCTTGTTGGACATCATATCCTCAGTGAGTTTCTGCAATTTGGCATCTATAAATAACTCCAGGGATTGTCCGGGTGTGGCCATGGAGTCGAGTGAGCCTTCTTTGTATGGTCCTTGAATACGTTGTTTTACATCACGCAGCAAGTATTGTACACCAGGTCGGCCTCTCAATACATCCTCATAAAAATTTTCAATGCCGGTAATGCCGATATATTCGCCTTTTTGATATTCGGCATATTTTTCCTTCTTGAGCTGATATTCGGAAATTTCATTGATATAACCCATAAAGCTCGCGCCACAATTCTCTGTAAAATTTCGTTCGGAATGTTCTACCAATTCAACACCGGTGAATTCATAGATGTTTTCTTGAAGACGGGCAACCGCCACAGGTGAGAGGTTCCTGAACAAAGTCAGGTTTTTTTGATTCCAACCATATTTATTGACCATGCGCTTAAACTGGGTGTTGAATTCCGAAACCGGGACATTCAACATTTTGCACAAAAACAGGGTGTCAAAATCCTTGGTAATTTTACGGGGCTCCACCACCAGATCATACACAATATTGTTGTTCATGATCACCTCATGATTACGGTCGTAAATAATTCCACGGGGAGGATAAATCTTTTTGATATAAACAGCCTGACCAATTGCAGCCTGTTTGTATCCTCCTACGTCGAAAACCTGCAAAAACAAGAGCCTGATGACGATTACCAAAGGAATTACCACAAAAAGAATACGGATATAATTGCTTCTGTTTTGGGTATAATCAGCCATGAAGGGTTGGAGGGAATTTGCACAAATGTAAAGGGTGACGATATCACAAAAAAGGGAATCTTATAAAGAATTTTTCAACGATGAAGAGGGTTGCTTTCTGTCAGAATGGAAAGATCGTAAGTCTATTAATGGACAGCTTGTAAGGCCCTTAGGTCAATTTGTCACAGATGATGGGCATGGCATAGTGTTTGAATCTGCATGCTCAAATTACTTTATTATGCAAAAAGGACAAATTCGGGTTCAGACTGAGAATATTTTTCCCATCATTAAAAAATTTCTGTACAGCGATCATGAAATTTTTCTACGTGAATTGATTAGTAATGCTGTCGACGCGACCAATAAACTCAAAACCCTTGCCTCTGTTGGGGAGATGAAGGAAGATTTGGGTGAACCCCGTATTGAAATTCTGCTGGATAAAGACCAAAAGACCATCACGGTTCGTGATCAGGGGATAGGAATGACCCGTGAAGAGTTGGACCAATATATCAATCAGGTGGCATTTAGCAGCGCAGAGGCCTTTTTGGACAAATACAAAGGACAATCTGAAAATGCACAAATCATTGGGCATTTTGGACTGGGATTCTATTCCTCGTTTATGGTGAGTGATCAGGTTGAAATTCAAACCTTATCCTGGAAGGGTGGGGCTGCTACCCGATGGACCTGCGATGGAAGTCCAGAGTTCATGATAGATGATTCCGAAAAAACAACCCGCGGTACCGATATCATCATGCATGTCAATGAGGAAAGTGCCGAATTTTTAGATGCATACCGAATCAAAAATATCCTTAAAAAGTTCTGTGCATTTTTGCCGGTACCTATATTTTTTGAAGAAGAACAAATCAATAATACCCATCCGGCCTGGACGAAAAAGCCCAGCGAATTAAGTGATGAGGACTATCAAGGTTTTTATAAAGAACTTTATCCTTTTAGTGCGGCACCATTATTCTGGATTCATCTCAATGTGGATTATCCATTTAACCTGACCGGTATTTTGTATTTCCCGAGTATTAAAAATAATTACGAAATTCAGAAAGACAAAATCAATCTTTACTCCAATCAGGTTTATGTGACCGATGAGGTCAAAGATATTGTACCGGAATTTTTGATGTTGCTGCATGGTGTGATCGATAGTCCGGATATTCCGCTCAATGTGAGTCGAAGTTATCTGCAGGGCGATCCGAATGTGAAGAAAATCAATGCCCATATCACCAAAAAAGTGGCAGATAAGCTGGATGAATTATTCAAAGCCGATCGTCAGGTTTTTGAAGAAAAATGGCACCATGTGGATTTGTTTGTGAAATATGGTATGATGACCGATGATAAATTTTTAGATCGGGCAAAACCATTTTTCCTGTTGAAAGAAGTTTTGAGTAATAAACATTTTACACTTGAAGAATATAAAGAAGCTACCAAGTCGACACAAGTGAATAAAGATGGGAAACATATTTTATTGTATGCCACCGACCCGGTAAAACAAAATAGTTTTATCAAAGATGCGCAAGCAAAAGGCTATGTGGTGGTAATGATGGAAACATTGGTCGACAATGCATTTATCAATACCATGGAAACTAAATGGGAGAATATCATCTTTACACGGGTGGATGCAGATATTGCAGATAACCTCATTGATAAGACCGAACAACAACATGTGGCATTAACAGAAGATGAGCAGAAAAAACTGACGGATTGGTATACCAAATTGGTGAATAATCCCGGATTAAAAATCGAATGTCGTGGCCTTAGCAGCGATGGGCAACCTGCTATCATTACCCGCCCTGAAATGTCAAGAAGGATGAAAGATATGGCTTCAGTAAATCCGCAAATGAGTTGGTATGCAAATATGCCGGATGAATTGATATTAACCTATAATGGAAATCATCCCATTTATCAAACAATTCTCAAAGAAGAAAATGAAGAAGTGCGTGAAAGCAAATTAAAAAATCTTGCCGATTTAGCGATGCTTTCTCAGGGATTGTTAAATGGAGAAGCTTTGACCGCCTTTGTAGAACGAAGTGTTGGATTGATGCAAGCCCAGGAAGCGTAATCGTATGCCTGAACGGATAAATATTTTACCAAAAGACGGGGAGGTCTATTACCTTCCCGATTTTTTTTCTAAACAAGAATCGGAAAAGTTATTTGCTGTTTTATTGAATGAAATAGAATGGCAACAGGATGAAGTGATGATGTTTGGAAAGCGAATCGTCACCCAACGAAGAATGGCCTGGTATGGTGATGAAAATAAACCATATCGTTACAGCGGAATACTTCGTACTCCAAAACCATGGACCCGAACTTTGCTGGAAATTCAACATTTAGTCAATTCCACTTTCCAAACTTCGTTAAATGCTTGTCTCATGAATTTATATCGCAACGGTGAAGAAGGGATGGGATGGCATAGTGATGATGAACCTGAATTGGGTAAGCAACCTATCATTGTATCCTTGAGCTTGGGTGCTGAACGAGCATTCGATTTTAAACACAAAGATTCAGGAGACAAACAACGGATTTATTTAGAGACCGGGAGTTTATTGCTGATGAAAGGGGCTACACAAAAACATTGGAAGCATGCTTTGCCTAAATCGAAAAAAGTGCTGGATCCAAGAATAAATTTAACCTTCCGCGAAATACAGAATGGATGATTTTGTTGTGCGTCGCTTTTCTGGACGACATCAATTCGACATTTCTTCATAGATTTGCAATTGTGCAAGTACAGGTAGATATAGGATTTGACCAATTGATTAAAATTTTGAAAACCCTGCCTTCAGGAAAATTGAAGCAATTGAAAGAGGAAATTGAAAAGGAGGCAAAAACTGACAAGTCCAATGAATTCGAAAGATTGCTTTTGAATGGACCAACTGCCACAAAAAAGTAATTGGAAACAATCGTTAAGAACAGAAAAGCGATCAACCAATGGCGAACAAAATAGTTTTGGTTGACACTTCTATTCTGATTGACTATTATCGTAAAACAAATAAGGAAAAATCTGTCTGGATAAATTTAGTTCGTCACAGTTATTCGTTTGCAGTATCCGCAGTGACTAAATATTGAAATTTATTCTGGTGCGACACCTAGCCAATTAACTTTTTGGAAAAGTGTATTTAAAGCAATTAAAATTATTTCGTTAGACGAACTTTCAGTTGACACCACCGTAAACATTAATAGTGCACTGAAAAGTAAACGATAACAAATTGACTTGGCTGACTTGTTTATTGCAGCAACTGCAGTTGCACATAATCTACCACTAGTAACAATTAATAGAAAACACTTTGACAGAATCGAAATATTAAAAATAATTGACTGAGGCAATCTCACAACAAGGCTTTGCCAAAAGCGGGGGTAAAGTATTTTAAATCAATATTTGTTCAGGTTTCGACGGCAAGAATTCTCTTGATCTTTTGTACTAAAAGATCCCGACTTCGGCAAGCCCGAAACCGTTAAACAAATATACATGCATTATATTTATAAAAATTTCCCAGGATGAAAACCATCATTCTCTTTTTTGGAATAGGGCTCTTGCTACTTTCTTTCCGCACACCGGCACAGCCAAAAAATCCGGCCTATCAGGCAGTTGCCGCTGTATTGGATAGTTTAAATGTACGTGCAGCAAGGGCAGATTACCGGGCATATTTCGAATTGTATGCGGAGGACGCTATCTTTATGGGTACTGATGCGACAGAACGTTGGACCAAATCTGCTTTCGCGAAATGGAGTAAAAATTTTTTTGATCGGGGTAAGGCCTGGTCATTCAAAGCACTTCAACGAAATATTTATTTTAGTCAGGATGGGCAAATGGCCTGGTTCGACGAATTGCTGGATACCCAAATGAAGGTTTGCCGTGGATCAGGTGTTTTACGCAAGGAGGGTAAGCAATGGAGAATCGTGCAATATACCTTGTCAACCACGGTGCCGAATACGATCGTGGATCAGGTAACCGAATTACAACGACATGAAGAGGATTCCTTGATACAGGTGTTACGAAAAAGGCAGGACTAACGCGCCCGATATCAGTTGTTGTATGAAAGGATCATCCCCATTTTTAGCATGGATTCAGAAACGCTTTCCCGGCATGACTTCCACCTCTGAACCTTTTGTAAAGAACGCGGAGCAGGGAGTTTTTTAGTGCCGAAAATGATATCTGGGAAGTGGCTAAACGAATTGCCCGCGACCGTAACCGCCGCGAAATTCACCCCCTGCTTCAATCGCT
>DAIRSC010000090.1:0-8383 GCA_036804585.1 Chitinophagaceae bacterium | reverse complement strand
GAACGAAAATTACTCCATCATGTACTGGAATCAACTATTTTCACCTTAATCAGCAGACCCGAATTATTTTTTCTTTTTGAAACGAACCAATACTTCTGCAAAAAGCGGGTGTTGAACAATTTCACGATCAATAAAAACCAGGGCATTTTGTTTTTTAGGATTTTCGTGCAAGGCTTGCTCCAATTGCAATACAGCTTCCTTGGCTTTACCTTTTGCCAGTAAAATAACCGCTTTGTAATATTGGAATTCTACTTTTTGACCACAATGCTCTTCGGCAATGGTGATTTGCGACAAAGCTTCGTCTACATATCCGGAAGTATAAAGGGCTTTCACGAGCGATTGCCAGGTAGACTTGATATCAGGCCTAAGTTGCACCGCATTCAGATAACAGACCAATGCTTCTTTTTCCGCATTCATTTCCATCAAACAATTACCCAATGCCATACAATAGGAGGCATTGTTTTTGTTGATATGCAACGCTACCGAATAGGCTTTCACGGCTTTTTCCCATTGCGACTCTTTGGTATAGGTTTCGCCAATTTTAAAAAATATCTGGTCGTCCTGCGGATTTAACTGAGAAGCTTTCCGATAATAATGGCGCGCTTTGGCATATTGTTTTTGTTTTTCCCAACAGTAGCCAATCGCATCCAATATCACATCTTCCGGTTTAGCAATGGTGAGATGCATTTCGAGCACTTCAATGGCCTTGTCAAATTGTTTGAGTTGTATGTAAGCATCCCCCTGATTCCGATAGGCGTATTCAAACTTATCATCTATGGCCAAACAGTATTCATAGGCATCAATAGCTTTTTCGTAGAGTTTAATTCCCTGATAAGCGACCCCCAAATTGTACCAGGCCATTGTATTGTATGGCGTTTCTTCCAAAATAGCCTGATGCAATGTGATGCTATCTTCATGGCTATTTGTGATTTCGGCCCAAAAACAAATTCTCAACAAAGCATCTTCATTGGTGGGCTCATAATCGAGTATACGCTTCAAACTGGAATACACTTTTTCATACTCTTCCAATTCATCGTAAATTTCGGAAAGTTCAAGGAGGATATCTGTTTTATCCACGCTGTCAAAACGTTCTACATTGGCCTCAAGCAATTGTACGGCTTCAGAAAAACGATTTTGTTCGATTAAAATATCTGATTTCAAAAAAACACATTCAATATTACCCGGATCAACTTCATCCACCTGATCGAGAATTTTAAAGGCTTGTCCATATTTTTTATAATCCATCAGCCACTCAGCTTTACGTAGTAATAGCACCGACGAAAAAGGATATAAAGTAGTGGCAAAATCACAAGCCAAAGCGGTATGTTCCCGATCGTTATTTGTTTCAAAATAATCAATCAGGTATTCAAAATCATCTTCGCTGATGAGTCCGTGGGGTTCACCACGTTTGAGTTTAAAAAATTCAGTCAGCAAATCTTCTATCTCTCTGAAGTCATCATCGAAAAAATCATCATTGAACATACTCAAAGTGTTTTCGTTACTTGTAAAATTAGGATAAACATAGCCATTAATTTTTTTGTTTGTTTAAAATTAAACCTTTATTAATCCACCCATCTGTTTGTAAATAGTTGTTGCGTTTGTCGATCTGAATTGTACCTTTGCCAACCCGAACAGACCACCTATGCATTATATCCAATCTATTCACAGTATACTCCGATGGCTGGTGCTGATTGCGCTGGTGTATGCAATTATTCGCGCCTTTATTGGTATGACCGGGCGTAAACCTTTTCAGGAAGGCGATCATCAGGCCGGATTTTTTGCAACCCTCGTCTGCGATTTACAACTTTTTTTAGGTTTGGCTTTGTACATTTTCGGACCCAAGGGTTGGAAAAATGTGCGAAATCGTGGAATGGGCGAAATCATGCCCAACGCCGTTGAACGCTTTTTTGCAGTTGAACACATTGCAATGATGGTCATTGCCATTGCCCTAGTGCATATTGGACGCTCTAAATCGAAAAAAGCCCTGGGCGAAACCAAAGGACACAAATCTGCCTTTTGGTTTTATTTGATCGCCTTGGTGCTCATTCTGGCTTCCATCCCTTGGCCTTTCCGTACCGGATTTGAAGGGCAGAAATGGTTCTAAAGCGCCGGTGTTTCCCCTTTGTTGAATCGTTATGTTGAAACAAAATTTAAATTTTATGAAACTAAAATTTATCCTTTTTATTTTCTAAGCTTCTATTTTTCTAAGTTCCTGTATCGACAAAGTTGTTAAATCTTGTGGTGCCAAATGTGAAGACCGTGGTTTTTGTGAAGTTACAACCGGCACTTGCGACTGTGATATGGGGTATGAAGGCACCGTTTGTGATATTGAAACCCGTGCCCGTTTTTTGGGCAACTATCAGGTCAAACAAGATAGTGTCGGTACAATAAAAAATTACACGTGCATCATCTCAAATGGCCCGGGCTCATTTGGCCCCTATGGCATCACAATTACCGCGCTGAACGGAAGTTCACTCGATTGTAGAGTCGGTTCCAATAACTCCATCAATGTTGAACTGGGAAGTGACAGTTTCTTTAATGTAAGTGGATCGGGTAATTTAAGTGGTAGTACAATCAACCTGTCTGTGATTTTTGACCCCAGCGGTATTGCACCGCCCTATACCATGCAATATGTACTGACGAAATAGTCGGGAGCTCAAAAGTATTAACAAGCCTGAAGAATTAATTTTGAAGGAATCCATGACATTCCTTTAAACCGAGAATTTGCAGTAGCCAGGCACGTAGCTATTGCAAATAAAATCCATATAGGGTTTGTACAGTAACCCCGAGTTATGCCAATGTGAATTGATAGATAGACCAATACCTATCTCGTCTTCAGGATGAGAGCAAATGCCCATATGATAGCTGTTTAGACCAAGATCATTGGTCTAACCCGCACCGTTGATGTGGATGTAACTGAAGAACGAAGGTTACAACCACACTATCGGTATTACAGATATCACTTCGGTATTAGAAAATTATACTGATGCCATTAAGTCGAAGGATTTAATTTTCTTACTCGTTTTTACAGTTGGCTGTACCCAATTGCAAAATTTGGGTTTAACTTTGTGCAACTATGTCTGACGCCCTCCGTCACGAATGTGGCATTGCCTTCCTACGACTACGCAAACCCCTGACTCATTATCACCAAACTTACGGTACGGCATTTTACGGCCTGAACAAACTCTATTTGATGATGGAGAAACAACACAACCGTGGTCAGGATGGTGCGGGAATCGCTACGGTTAAATTGGATGTTCAAAGTGGAACGCCTTATATGCGACGTATTCGCAGCAATATCGCCCAAAGTATTTCCGAGATATTTAAACAAGTACAACATGAAATAGAAGAGGTCGAAATTTTGTACCCCGATATTCGAAATCATCCTGAAATTCTCAAAGGTTATCTGACCTATATGGGTGAAGTGATGATGGGTCACCTTCGATACGGAACCCAAGGAAGAAACAATATCGAATACTGCCATCCATTCATTAAATCAGATATCAACCCTAGCCGCAACCTTTGCCTGGCAGGAAATTTTAATCTGGTCAATACCCGCGAACTGTTTCACTTTATCCATAAAGATGAAATGGCCAATATAAAAATGGATAGCGACCTGGCCGCCATGATGGAAGTGATTCATTATTATCTCTGCGAGGATGAGGCCAAAGGCAATGCCCTCCTGAACTGGAAAGAAATTTTATCTAAATCCTGCAACCTGTTTGATGGCGGATATGTGGTAGAAGGAATTTGTGGAAATGGAGATGCCTTTATCATGCGCGACAAACATGGGATTCGTCCGGCATATTATTTTATCAATGACGATGTGATATCAGTTGCCTCCGAACGCCCTGTACTCATGACGGCCTTCAAAACCAACTCCGAACATATCCATGAAATCCCACCCGGACATGCCCTTATTATACTCGCCAACGGTCAGTATCAAATCGAAAAAATTCTGCCACAAGCTGAAAGACTGAGTTGCAGTTTTGAACGCATTTATTTTTCACGTGGCAGCGATGAAGATATTTACAGCGAACGTAAACAACTTGGTCGTTTGTTATCGGAAAAAGTTTTAAAATCGATTCAATACGATTTAAAAAATACCATCTTTTCTTTCATCCCCAATACTGCCGAAACTGCCTTTTATGGGTTAATCAAAGGTGCCGAAGCTTACCTGAATGAAATTAAAATCAATCGTATCCAATCCTGGGAAAAAGATTTCGATGAAACCAAACTCCGCGAAATGATTGAACGCAGGGTTCGCATCGAAAAAATCGCCATCAAAGATGTTAAACTCCGAACCTTTATTACCGAAGATTCGGCACGAAACGAAATGGTTCAACATGTATACGACATTACTTATGGTACGGTTCGGCCTGGTATCGACTCGTTGGTGGTCATTGATGATTCCATCGTACGTGGAACCACCTTGCGCGAAAGTATCATTCGTATGTTGGATCGTCTGGGACCTAAAAAAATCACCATCGTTTCGTCGGCGCCTCAAATTCGGTACCCCGATTGTTATGGCATCGATATGAGTAAAATGGGCGAATTCATTGCCTTTCAGGCCACTGTAGAATTACTCCGCGACCGTAAACAATACCAGCTTTTGCACGATGTATACGCCGAATGTGTGTCAGCTCAAAAATCCAATAAACTGCAAACCCAAAATTTTGTAAAACGAATTTATAAACAGTTTAGCGTAGAGGAGATTAGTGCTAAAATTTCTCAAATGCTCAAAGCAGAGGATGTGAAAACAGAAGTGGAAATCATTTATCAAACCATTGAAAACCTCCACGATGCTTGCCCACATAACAAAGGCGACTGGTATTTTACCGGCGATTATCCAACTCCGGGCGGAAACGTCGTGGTGAACAAAGCCTTCATGAATTATGTGGAAGGTAATGCAGGCAGGGGGTATTAAATGACTTTGCTTGCTGAAATTCTTGAATACGCTCTTCATCTGTTCGTGTATATTTGCAGACATTTTGCAGCCTCCTTCCCAGGCACTTCATATCGATTCTTATGATTCAATTTCAAAAATTTGTTTTATCCAACGGTCTTCGGGTGATTGTTCACACCGACTTCACGACACCGATGGTTGCCTTCAATATTATTTACGATGTGGGCGCCCGGGATGAACATCCTGACCAAACCGGATTTGCGCATTTGTTCGAACACCTCATGTTTGGCGGATCGGTGCACATCCCCGATTATGATGAACCCTTACAAATGGCTGGCGGTGAAAACAATGCTTATACCACCAACGATATTACCAATTATTATATTCAATTACCTGCTGCCAATATTGAGACAGCCTTCTGGCTCGAAAGTGACCGCATGTTAAGTTTGGCTTTCGGGCAAAAAAGCCTCGATGTCCAACGTAAAGTGGTTTGTGAGGAGTTTAAAGAACATTACATTAATAAACCCTATGGTGATACCTGGAAATATCTGCGTGAATTGTGTTATACAACTCACCCCTACCGTTGGATGACTATCGGTAAAGAACTTTCGCATATCGAAAATGCCCAATTAGAAGATGTCAAGACATTTTTCTTTAAACATTACCGCCCTTGCAATGCTGTGCTTTGTGTGGCTGGCCCGGTTAAACTTGAACAAATCAAACAATTGAGCGAAAAGTGGTTTGGCCCCATCGAATCCGGAGAGGCTTATATCAGAAATATTGCTCCTGAACCGATGCAAAAAAGTGCACGCCGACTCAGTGTCACCAAAGATGTTCCGGTATCAGTAATCTTTAAGGCCTGGCATATTGCCCCCCGGTTACATGCCGATTATTATAAGGCCGATATCATCACCGAAATACTGAGTGGCGGGCAATCATCACGTTTGCATCAAAAACTGGTCAAGGAACTGCAATTATTCAGCCAAATAGATTGTTACCATACCGGGAGTGTCGAAAATGGCTTGCTGGTGATAGAGGGTAAATTACTTCCTCAGGTCAGTCCTGAAGCGGGTGAAGAAGCGATCAATCAGGAAGTTTTAAAAATTTGTACCGAACGCATTTCCGAAGCGGAATTAGAAAAAGTGCAAAACAAAATTGAAAGCATGATCAGCTTTGAGGACCTGTGACTGTTAAGCAGGGCGAATAACCTGGCCTTTTTTGAATTATTGGGTGATGCACAGATGATGAATCAGGAGTACGAAAAATACCATGCCGTGAGTTGCGACGATATATTGGATTATGCGGCAAAAACGCTCACAGCCGACAAGTGTAATACCCTTTTATACTTATCTGCAAAATCAGGTATAAAGGCCTAAAAGGTTGTGTAAATTAAAACTCACAATTTCGGGGTGTACGCGGAAAAGGAATCACATCACGGATATTTCCCATACCGGTAACGAATTGCACCAGGCGTTCAAAGCCTAATCCAAAACCGGCGTGCTTACAGGTTCCAAATCGACGGGTATCCAAATACCAAAACATTTCTTCGGTTGGGATATGCATTTCATGCATGCGCTTCTCCAAAAATTCCAGACGTTCCTCACGTTGCGATCCGCCAATAATTTCTCCGATACCCGGCGCAAGAATATCCATCGCGGCTACCGTTTTCCCGTCGTCATTCTGCCGCATGTAAAAAGCCTTAATATCTTTCGGATAGTCGGTTACGATTACCGGTTTTTTAAAGTGTTTTTCCACCAGATAACGTTCATGCTCACTTTGCATATCAATCCCCCACTTCACCTCATATTGAAATTTTTTCTTTTTATATGCGGGTGATTGTAATAAAATATCAATGGCTTCGGTGTAGGTAATTCTTTCAAAATCATGATCAAGCATGAACTGTAATTTCTCTTTCAGTCCAAATTCTGAACGCTCCTGTTGAGGTTTTTGTTTTTCCTCATCTGCAAGTCGCTGATCCAGAAAATCGATATCATCCGGATGCTTTTCCATTGCATAACGAATGACAGATTTCAGCATATCTTCAGCCAAATCTGCATTTTCTTTCAGTTCATTAAAGGCCACTTCAGGCTCTATCATCCAAAACTCAGCCAAATGCCGGGTAGTATTTGAATTCTCGGCACGAAAGGTCGGGCCAAAGGTGTATACCTTGGTAAAAGCCATTGCAGCTAACTCGGCTTCGAGTTGTCCGCTCACGGTGAGATTTGCACTACGGCCAAAAAAATCGGCACTAAAATCCACTTCGCCCGATTCTGTGCGCGGCAAGTGATTGAGGTCCAGGGTGGTTACCCGAAACATCTCACCGGCGCCTTCGGCATCTGAAGCTGAAATGATGGGCGTATGAATGTTTAAAAAGTCGCGCTCTTGAAAAAACTTATGAATACCATAAATAAGGGCATTCCGCAAACGACTCACGCTACCAAAAGTATTGGTTCTGAAACGCAAATGGGCAATATCACGGAGGAATTCCAAACTATGTTTTTTGGGTTGCAGGGGATATTTTTCGGCATCACTATCGCCCAGAATTTGAATTTCCTGAGCAGTGAGTTCCACCAATTGACCTTTTGCCGGCGAAGCAATCAATCGGCCGCGCACTTCAATACAAGCCCCGGTGGTGATCCGTTTCAGCAAGGCTTCATCAGTTTGGGCAAAATCAACCACCACCTGCAAGTTATGATTGGTACTGCCGTCATTGAGGGCAATAAACTGGTTATTCCGAAATGTACGAACCCATCCTTTCAGGCATACTTCAATATCGGTATGCTGACCTTTTAACAGCGTTGCAATTAACATAGACATAGGCCTGCGAAATTAGCGTATTTTTTATATTCAGGAATGGTGCTCCATGAAAACATCCCATTTGGGAATTTAAAAGGCAGCAATTTTTGCCTGTACAAGATGCGCCGGCCCACCTGCTGTGCGCTTATATGCAAGGCCAAAAGGCCAATTCTAAATGGGGTCTCTTAGATTTTGATTAAGCACAAATGTGTCTGCGGTGCGCTGAACCGCCACAATTATCTAAGTGCTGTTTGTGCTGCCGGTCTTCTCATTGTTTCACCAGTTTAATTGTCCTATTGTCAATTCTCAGAAAATAAAGACCATTTGATAAGTATGAAAAATTCTGCTGCTCAATATTTATTCCTGTCCAAATAACTTGACCGAAACAAGTAATTAGTGTGAAAATTTCCTTTCCTTTCGTGTTTGATACGTTGATTTTGTTTAAGAATGGATTAGGGAATACATCGATTTTAGTGTCTGTTTCGATTGTGTTTTCGATTCCTGTTGCAAAGCAACCTAATGTATAATTTTGGAAAAATGACCAAAGTAAATCAGTTGCACTAATTTGAGTTGAAACTGGATTGTTGTTCGGATTGCCGCCCGGCCAACTATGACTGCCGTCTGTGGTGGCATAATGATGAATTTCTACATTACATGAACAGTTATGTATTTTAATGAAGT
>DAIRSC010000089.1:0-8413 GCA_036804585.1 Chitinophagaceae bacterium | reverse complement strand
AAGATGCATGTGAGAAGTGAAAATCAGAAAAAACTGCAAGCCTATTGAGGTGATATGAAAAATTATTGTGCATCTAAATAAACGAAAATGACTCCATCATGTCTGGAATCAACTATTTTCACGTTAATCAGCAAGCCCTAGATAGGGTCGGCTGTTTATCTCACGAGCGCTCCAAATTCAAGGAAGCGTTCAAGGGATAGTCCCGCACGTGGGGGACAGCCCCTGGACAATGACGCTAAAGTTGAAGATGCCGGTGAGCAGTGAAAATCAAGAAATGAACTGCAAGCTTATTGAAGAGATATAAAAAATTACCGTGCATTTAAATGAGCACAATTCACACCAAAATGCAATGATATCAATTGCTTTCACGTTAAACAGCAGCCACTGGATAATTTTATTACCCGGCAATTTTTAAAACTGGGTAATAGCGAGATTACATTTGTATGCCTTGTTCGTGCAATTGAATCTTGAAAGCCTTTAAAAATAACGCACCCATGTTTTTATGCGGAGGCACATAGTCATTAAATTTATCCTGTAGTGCCGGGGTCTTCATTTTTGCACCTACTTCATTCCATAGTTCAATCCAATTCACATCTTGACCATTGACCATACGCGTGTTGAACGATTGTAAAATCGGATCGGTGACCAACATGGTACCTGTTTGTTTACTGGATATAATATGTGCATCTTCAGATGAAGTTAATATCGTAGAAAGATTATGATATCCTCCGCATGATCCCAAAATGATGACCTTATTATCCGAATTTAAGTTCTTTAACGTGGTAGGTAAATGATAGCTATGTCCCCGGTGTATAACTACTCTGGGTTTGATATTCGCTTGTTTCAGGTGGACATTTAATAAATTTTGCGCTTCTTCATCTTTCGGCTCCGCCAGCGGTAAGTTGGCATAAATTTTTGTCGAATTGCCTTTCAAGGACGTTATCGTCACCCATTGTTCGTTTTTCTCAATTTTCCATTCATCACTTTTAAAATAAGTCATGAAGTTATTGTAAGACGAAATGCCATCATCATCTCCAAAAAAGTAAACTTGCTCCACTACGGTATTGCTGTTGTCTCTGAGCGTTTGAAAAGGGACGTTCGCAATGGGTGGAATTTTTAACTGACTTTGTAATTCCTCACTGCTGGCATCGGGGTTAATAATACTCGTGGTTAAGGTATGCAGCAAAAAATAAATAATCAATCCACGTTTGTTATCTTCAAGATAAGTTCTTTCGTAATTTTCCTTTAACCGGGCCAGCAAAAAATCTACCAGATCAGGATCGTCAATGCTGCCAATCGCATCAGCAATATCGACTGCATCTTCCACATCGGTTTCTGCATTTTTATCAATACGATCTACAAAGGAGGCCATCAAATCATTGCGATCTTGCACGTCAATGGTTTTTAAATATTCATCCAGTTTATTATAACCTGCACACATACGAATAAATGTTCGGAATTTATCCATGTTTAATTCTTTCAAAAAAGCATCACCTTTTAGAGGAGCCATTTTAAGCAGCATCCGATTAAATGTGCCCACAAACGTACTGGTATAAATTTCATCACTACATAATACCATTAAAAAATACATTTCTCTCGGGCTCAAAGGTTCGATACATTTAAAACGTATAGGGTCCGGTGAATCATGAAGCTCATTCATGACCCGAACATATTCGAGCGCTTGTAACTTACATTCTCTGTCTAAAACCTTTTTAGTCATCGAATTACTTTTCATGCGTTGTTTCACCAATTGACGATAGTAGGATGCGTTGTCGCCGGTATATGAATTTACTTCATCCAATTTCATTTGCCCACTGTGTAAATCGTCTAAAAAGACAATCGCCCGCAAAGGTTGTTTGGCTTTGTCTGCAATTTGAACAATCGATTGAACAAGTGGATCCTTGCAGTTACGAACTGCATTTCGCTCCGCAGAGGTCGATGTCGCATAGGTTAAAATTAAATTGGGTTTCTTTGGAGCGATGTAGGCCATCAAATCAGATGCGGCTTCCATACCTGAAAATTCATTAAATTTTTTCAACATTTCATCCGGATAAACCCGAACCATATTTTTGTAAACCGCTTGTATTGCAGGTTTGTCGTTTTTTAGCATATGAAGGCTACCATATAAAGCCCTGGTGAAATGGGAATTGATATATTCCACCATACCCTCATTTTTATCATGTAATTTAAAGATATCTTCAAAATGTTGAATCAGTTTTTTAAAGTATTCCGGGTTTTGTTTGCTCACCGAAATTTCACGGGTAAATTGTTTTACATCTTCTTCCAAATAGGCCAGTGTGCTCACTTTTTTCCAGTGATCTAAGGGAAGATTTTCAATGATGATCTGTAATTCGTCCACTCGTTTGATTAATGCTTGCGTCAAAATATTACCGCCTTCCTCATTTCCATAGATCGAAATCTGTTGGTCTTTATTCCCATCTGCAGCATCTGCCTGTTGCTGTAAACGGTCAATTTTATCGTGTGATAATTGTCGGTTTATCGGAACCGCCACCCAGATTTCTTTTGATTGCCAGGGATCTTTTTTGACGGAGTGGTCTTTTTGCGCCAAAGTATATTCTGCGGCAAACAAAAAAAACGTCATTATCAGCGATAGCCTCATAAGTATTGATATTTATACAAGGATGAACAAATGAGCAAGGTGTTTTGTATCATCAAAACAATAGCGGTTTGCAACCTCTTCGCAAATATAATTCTAAGCGTAATGTGTCGTACTTTGTTAGGCTTACTTTAACGTACAAAAAGGGGCTATTCTCTTCCAACCATTTTCAGATAAGTGAAATGAGAAACGAGAGCTTGCCAAAATGTTGGAAAAGCATGATATGTGATTCCCAAATCCTTGCAGGTTTGTTTCACTATTTTACTGATTTCCGGATAATGAATATGGGAGATTTTTGGGTATAGATGATGTTCAACCTGATAATTGAGCCCACCAACTAACCACGAAATCACCTTATTGTTCATCGCAAAATTAACGGTGGTTTGCACCTGATGTAAAGCCCATTCATTTTCAATTTTGCTCTTGTCATTGGGTTCTGGAAAATCCGCCTCTTCCACTGCGTGTGCCATTTGGAATACAAGGGCCAGGGTAATTCCTAACACCGCATGCATCACAAAAAAGCCCAATAATGCTTTCCAAAATCCGAATGTAAAAATCGGAATGATAAAAAATAATGTCAGGTTGACCAATTTACCCAACCAAAATTCAACATGATCGGAGGTTTTCATGGTACGAATTTCCGTAGTATTGATTTTTTTTGTTACTAATTTCCAATAATCATCAAATAAAATCCAGTTGAAAGTCGTGAAAAAATACAAGGGAATCGAATAAAGGTGCTGATAACGATGAAACCATCTGCGATTCTGACGTGGACTTAGACGAAAAATGGGATACTTTGCAATATCATCATCCAACCCATCGATATTCGTATAGGTGTGGTGCAAAATATTGTGTTTGATTTTCCACATGAACGTGCTTCCTCCCATCAAATCGCCTCCGACAAATGCGATGAAACGATTCGTTAGATTGTTATCGCTGTAACTGCCATGGGCTGCGTCATGCATCACATTAAATCCGATGGTAGCCTGAATAAATCCAAGTAGACCGCATAATAGTAGTGAAATCCAAGTCGCAGGTTGAATGGATAAGATGACTCCATAGACCGTAAAAAGCGAAAGCAGTAAGATGATGGTCTTACTATATAGTTGCCAATTGCCACGTTGTGCAAGGTTTTTACTTTTAAAATATTGCTCAATTCTTTCATCAAGCATATTTTTAAATGGTCGGGGATTATTGACGAAAGTAATTTTAGCAGACATGTATCAAAATTCCCGCAAAGATGCGAAAAAATTGTCACTTCGAGGCTTATTCCCTCTGAATTTTGGTACTAAACAGATGATTCTCGTCATCCCGGATATTTAAAAGTATTATTGAATTTGCCGGATTTCGCTCCGGTCTAATCTGCCATTCGGTTCGACCTTTGGCTGAAGAATCGGATCACACCAACTTCGCATTCGGTGGAATGTGTCGACAATCCAAGCGACCTGAAGTTTTAGACGAATATGAACGGATTCGTTGCCGAGGTTTGGGAAAATTTCGGGCATATCGCCTGTCCATTCCAAATCATCCATGCCGGTAGGAGTTGGCCGGAAATTGATGGTATCACTGAAGTAGCCCGTGACATCGGAAATAGTTCATTTCTTGATTTTCACTTCTCACCGGCATTTTCAACTTTGGCGTCATCGTCCAAGGAATAGTCATACCCCATGAATGCTTTCTTAAATTTGAAGCACCGCTGAGATAACTAGCAGCCCTCATAAATTCGATAAGGATTGGAACTTACAAAAAATTAATATTACTTTTTTGTTACCAAATTGTAACTTTGATAGTGGCTTATGAAAAAGGTCATTCAAATATTCATTTTAATCTTCAGCACGGGATTGGTTTCCGGGCAAGAGAAGGTGAACATTGAATATTTAGGAGACACCATCATATTATCTGTTCGAAAGGAGATGTATGTGAAAATGGCCGAAGTTATTACCGATCAGGAAATTAGTTTTTTTCAACAACAAATGGATGACGCCCAATTCAATCAATGTGCGCAGGAAATCCTAAAATACCGGGATGAGAAAAAGCTGGATGATTGGATGTATTACCAATTGATTCGACGAGTGGCCTATCAATTTTGTCCTAAATCTACCCATTATGGATACTACACCCTTTATAAATGGTACTTAATGGGGCATAGTGGGTACGAAACGACTTTAAGTATCAACAAAGAACAACTTCTGTTTTACGTAAAATGCACAGAAAATGTATATGGCATTCCATTTTTTAATCGGGAAGAAAAAAGGTTTATTTGTCTGAATATGCATGATTTCGGTCATGAGTTATTACCCAATTTAGCCACTCATGAAGTGAGTGCAAGAATTATGGAGGGGCAGAAGGCCTTCTCCTATAAGATTCAACAAATACCCGACATAAAATCTGCAGATATCGTAGAGAAGGAACTATCATTCAGCCATTTGGGTAAAATCTATCGGATTCAGTTAAAATTAAATGCACAAGTTAAAACCTTATTTAAAAATTATCCGGTGGCAGACTTTGAAACCTATTTTAATATACCCATGAGTGAAAGTGCCCACGCTTCGCTGATTCCTATACTCAAACAACATCTATTGCAAATGAAAGAATCTGAGGGTATTGATTTTTTAATGCATTTTACCCGACAATCCTTTGTGTACCAGAATGATCAGGATTATTTTGGCAAGGAACGAAGACTCAGTCCGGAGCAGACGTTATTTTACGAAAACAGCGATTGTGATGATCGGGCAGCATTATTTTATTATTTAGTCAAAGAAATCTACAATCTGCCTATGATTGTGTTATTATATCCCGGACATGTTACTGTGGCAGTTGAATTACCTCATTCAAAAGGGAGAACAATTTCCTTCAAGGGGCGTGATTACACTATTTGTGAGCCGACTCCTCAAACGGAAGAACTTGGTGTAGGTCAAATTTCTAAACATTTAAAACATAAACCCTTTGAAGTGGTTTATGAATATATTCCGGACGAGGTTTGTTTCAAATGAATCTGCTTGAGTGGTAAATGTTCAGCCTATTTAAGCTAACTTTGACGTACTCTTTTTCATGAAAGAAATATCAAATCGTTCTGCCAGTTTTCATTTTGCCATTGAACAAAAATTCAGTGCAGGCATGGTTTTGACTGGAACAGAAATTAAATCATTGCGTCAGGGGAAAGCCAGTTTTAATGATAGCTATTGTTTAATGCATCATGGCGAGTTGTGGTTAAAGAGTCTTCATATTGCTGAATATTCACATGGCACCTATACCAATCATGATCCTTTGAGAGATCGAAAATTATTACTGAGTAAAAAAGAATTGCGGAAAATTGATGCGAAAACAAGGGAAAAGGGCTTTACAATCATTCCATTGCGCATTTTTATGAGTGAAAGTGGATATGCTAAAATCGATATTGCATTGGCCAGAGGGAAAAAAACACATGACAAAAGAGATAGTATCTAAGCCAAAGATGCCGAGCGTGAACTAAAAAGGAGTTTACATTTCGATTAATCAGGATATTAACCCTGGGTGATAGATTTTAAATAGGGGCTGCTGGTTAACGTGAAAGCAATTGATATCATTGCATTTTGGTGTGAATTGCGCTTATTTAAATGCACGGTAATTTCTTATAACTCTTCAATAAGCTTGCAGTTTATTTCTTGATTTTCACTGCTCACCGGCATCTTCAACTTCGGCGTTATCGTCCAAGGGTAGTCTCGCACGTGCGGGACTATCCCTTAACGCTTCCTTAAATTTGAAGCGCTAGTGAGATAACCGGCAGCCCATAAATGATTATAATTGCAGCGTTCATTATCCTCTGTGGACAGCTTACTGCCACTCGAGCCTGGCATGTGCAGTAGCAGGGCACGAAGCCGGTGTAAACAAAGCCAGTAAAGGATTTGCTCGTTAACCCCGAAATATGCCAATGTGTATTGCAAGATAGACCAATTCCTATCTCGTCTTCAGGACGAGAGCAAATACCGATATGATAATTGTTTAAATCAAGAACATTGGTCTATTACAGATATCACTTCGGTATTAGAAAATCATACTGAGGCTAAAGAGCCGAAGTATTTGATTTTCTTTTTCGTTTTGCCATTGGTTTTGTCCAACTGCAAAATTTGGTTTGAAATCAAGGCGATCGTGCATATTATTGGCAAAATTTGGCGAGCGGATAGGTATAAAAAAAACTGCTCTGGAGCAGTTTTAGTATCTAATAGAAATAACAAATTTAGAAAGGAAGATCATCAACAATGGCAGCGGAGCTGTTTTGAATAAAATCTTGAGGTGCTTCCGGTGCGGATTGGAAGGACTGAGAGTGTTGGGCGACTGCTCCCGAAGATTTTTCTAAGCGCCAGGCTTCCAGACTATTGAAATACCGGATGCCTTGAGGGCCATTCCATTCACGACCTCTGAGGTTAAAAGAAACCTTTATTTCTTCGCCAACTTGATAATTATCCAAAAGCGTACATTTATCTTGGGTCAACTGAAAACTAATGTATTGCGGATATTGGGTCGTTGAATCGGTTGTTATCACGAATTCACGTTTTGAAAATTTTTCACTCACCACTTGGGTGTCATTCTTAACCTTGAGAATACCATTTACTTCTAAAGATGCCATTATTTTGATTTTTAGTGCCCGAAGGTAATTTTTTTTGTCCTTTTTAGCTGAACCGCCCTGTGAAAATAATCAAATTCTTATCCACAATTCTGTTCCTTGTTTCTCTTGCCTGCAGGGTAGCTTACTATCCAAATCATTGTGAAACACAAAATATTAAGATTGCCGAAGGGGTACAATTGGACAGTACCTCTGATATCGCCAAATTTTTAAAACCTTACCGGGATAGCATATCATCTCAAATGAACCAGGTGGCTGCTTATCTTCCTCAAACACTCAATAAACAGGGATATGAGAGTGAACTAGGAACAACCCTCTGTTATAGTTTGTATGTATACTGGAAAAAATTCTATAGCGATTCCAAATTACCTGTTTTGGCGATATATAACACCGGTGGCCTTCGATTGCCTGCTTTGCCTGCCGGTGAATTAAGCGTCGGAAAAGTATATGAACTATTGCCTTTTGACAATGCCCTGGTTGCGCTTGAGTTAGATGTACAAACTTTAAAACAATGGATAAAGTTGATGATACAAGCCGGTGGGTGGCCTGAATTTGGTTTAAAATATCAACTTCAGGATACTACTTTGCAAAATCTAAAGATCTATCAACAAGGGAAATGGACTTCGCCGGATGACTATCAAAAATTTATCGTGCTGACGAATGATTACGTAGCGAATGGAGGTGATCAATGTAGTTTTTTAATCAATCAACCTCGCATTGATTTGAAAAGTACGCCTGTCATTATCCGTGATTTGTTTCTCAAATATGTGCAAGATGTCGACACCATCCGTGTTATCACTGAGTCATCTTTATAAAACTATGATTGTATGCAACGACGAAAATTTATTCAAAATATGAGTGCTTTGGGTGCAGGATTATTGTGTGGGGGCTATCCAGACGAATCATGGGCTGGTACACAAACACGACAACTCAGCATATTACATACCAATGATGTTCATAGTCGACTGGATCCTTTTCCGATGGATGGTAGTAAGTATCAGGGGCAGGGAGGCGTTATAGCCAGAGAGCGGATTATCCGAAATATTCGTGCTGAGAGAGAACATGTCCTGTTGTTAGATGCAGGGGATATTTTTCAGTGTACACCCTATTTTAATTTCTATATAGTAGAACCCGAGATGAAAGTGATGTTGAAGTTAGTATTTGATGCTGCTACATTAGGAAACCATGATTTT
>DAIRSC010000088.1:0-8418 GCA_036804585.1 Chitinophagaceae bacterium | reverse complement strand
CAACGCAGCATTTCTTTTCTAACAACAAAAATGGGAAACAAGAATTTCTCATGTTACCCGGTTTGATAAGTATTGGATAATACGATTGGGTAAATTTGAATGAATGGATTTCTTTTGAACTCCCTGAGCCCTTCTATCTGGTGCGCCATAAGGTAAGTTCTGCAGTCACTGATACCTTGGTCAATCGGGTGGGCAGATCGTTTTATTATTTGAAAAATAAAAATGTATTGGTTTTTGTCGATAAATCTGATTCATTAAATTGGCGAATTCGTATGTTGGATAAAAATCAATTAAGTTCGCCAACACCTTCCGAGCCGGAGCGATATCCTGTTTTAAGCGATTTACTCCCCGGCGATGAAGATTACTGTTTTATGCAGGATGGGAGTATTTTGATGTTTCATGATGGTGCGATTCATAAAAAGCAAAATCCTTTTGCATTAAAAGATAGTAAGTGGGAACTTATGTGGGATATGAAGCCCTGGAGTATCAAAAATGGTTATCGAATATCATTATCTCCTGATAATACCCTTTTAGCTTTAGTGGTGTATTCCGGAGAAAAACCGTAATTTTAATAATCCATTTATTAAATCATCGGATAGTGGCTATGAACAAAACAGCAAGAGGCTTAACATTTTTGTGCTTTCTCCTTTGTGGTTTAATGATCATGTTTTTAATAGCTTGTCATAAAAAAGTAGATCCTGCATTTACTGAAACAAGCTTTCCGGATAAAATTGAAGAGATTATTCTGAATAAATGTGCTACTTCCGGTTGTCATAACGATAAAAGTTTTGTGAATGCAGCCAATTTAAATTTAAGTTCCTGGCAGACTTTATTTGAAGGTTCGGTGAATGGGGCTGTTCTGATTCCTTTTGCGCCTGAGCACTCGTCTTTTCTTCAATTTATCAATACACATGAGGATTTGGGGATTATTGCAGAGCCGACCATGCCGGTCAATGGTACTCCGCTTACCCGCGATGAGGTGATGCTCATGAAGCAATGGGTCATTGAGGGCTGTCCGAACAAAAAAGGTGAGGTCGCTTTTGAATCGAATCCTGAAACCCGGGCCAAAGCATATATTTCTAATCAAGGTTGTGATTTAGTGAGTGTTGTTGATGCCCAAACCGGTCTGGTAATGCGAACGGTAAAAGTAGGAGCAGATGACTCGCAAATTGAATTGCCCCATTGTTTGCGCACAGCGCCGGATGGTAAATATTGGTATGTGTGTTTTGCCAATGGTTCGGTTGTTCAAAAATTTGAAACCAATGGCGATAAGTTGGTTGCTCAGGTAAATATTGGCACGGGTGCCTGGAATGTCATTAAAATTACACCGGATAGTAAGACAGCTTTTGTTTCAGATTTATCAGCCAATGGTAAATTTGCAATCATCGATTTGGATGATATGGTTTTGAAATCAGTCATCTCAGGTTCGAGCTTGTTTACTTTCCCACATGGTATAGAAACCAGTGCAAACGGAGATACCGTATATGCAACCGCGCAATATGGGAATCTGATTTATCGCATCATACCATCAATTCCGCAAGTGGATCAAATTGTTTTGGCTAAGGGGCAGGCGCCATCTACCAATCCGCAATTATTGGATCCTCATGAAATTTTAAGTTGGACCGATAAGAAGTTGCATTTTATAACCTGTCAGGCCAGTAATGAAGTCAAGGTATTGAGGGCCGGGGTCGATACCGTATTACATACAATTCCGGTTGGCACTTATCCCCTTGAAATGAGTTTGTCTAAAAAGCGCAATTTATTATTTGTCGTATGTCAGGAAGAGGCGAATCCGATTTTTCCATTTTTTAAAGGTTCCGTGTATGTGATAGATATCAATACCATGACCGTTGTGCGTAAGGTTTACGAAAAGTTTTATCAACCGCATGGTGTGGCAGTTGACGATGATTTGGATATCCTGTATGTTTCCAGTCGAAATGCTGATCCAACAGGACCGGCACCGCATCATATCTCCTCTTGTGCCGGCCGGAATGGATTCTATCATGTGATTGATTTGAATACCTGGCAATTAAAAAGACCACCTGCCGAAATTTCGGTAGATCCTTATAGTTTGGATATCCGTTAACAATAGATCATCATGAAGTGCTGAATAGGAGGAAAAAGTTTTGCTTTATCTTTGCGGGGCATGAGTAAAAAAGGAAAAATATTGGTTGCTATGAGCGGCGGTATTGATAGTACAGTGGCAGCTCTCATGCTTCATGATCAAGGTTATGAAGTGATAGGAATTACCATGAAGACCTGGGATTACGCAGAATCCGGAAATAATAAAAAGGAAACCGGATGTTGTAATTTGGATAGCTTTAATGATGCCAGACAAGCTGCTGTCGAACATGGTTTTGCGCATTATGTTTTGGATATCCGATCAGAATTTGGGGATGCTGTCATCGAAAATTTTGTGGAGGAATACCTGGCGGGGCGTACACCCAATCCCTGTGTGATGTGCAATACCCATATCAAGTGGAATGCCTTGTTGAAAAGAGCTGATGCATTGGATTGTGAATTTATTGCCACCGGTCATTATGTGAATGTAAGACAGCATGAGAACCGCTACGTTATATCGAAAGGTAAGGATGAAAGTAAAGATCAAAGTTATGTGCTTTGGGGTTTAAATCAGGCATGTTTGTCGCGCAGTATTTATCCTTTGGGCCAATATCATAAAACTGAAATTCGACAGATGGCTATGGATTATGGTTATCCCGAACTCGCTAAAA
Source organism: Chitinophagaceae bacterium (assembly GCA_036804585.1). Taxonomy (GTDB): domain Bacteria; phylum Bacteroidota; class Bacteroidia; order Chitinophagales; family Chitinophagaceae; genus OLB11. Next base: position 5,686 of record DAIRSC010000088.1, on the reverse strand, counting down.
AAAGTGAGAGTTACGAAATCTGTTTTGTTCCGGATAATGATTACAGAAATTTTCTGAAAAAGAAAGTAAGCGGCCTTGAGGAAGAAGTGAATGGTGGAGATTTTATTCTGAGTGATGGAACAAAAATTGGTCAACACAAAGGATATCCTTTTTATACAATAGGACAACGCAAAGGATTGGATATGGCTTTCGGTAAACCGATGTATGTAACCGAAATTCGCCCGGAAAGTAATACTGTCGTTTTAGGAGTCGAATCAGACTTAGAACGTCACCGCATGCAGGTTTCCAGGATTAATATGATTAAATACGACGTCATCCCGGTAAATATGGAAGCTGAGGTGAAAATCAGGTATAAATCATCACCTGTTCCTGCACGTTTGCAACAACAACATACGGATGTAGATGTTGAATTTTTGCAGGTGGTGAAAGGAATCGCACCGGGTCAGTCGGCCGTATTTTATGAGGGCGATGACGTCATTGCAGGAGGTATTATCAGATAGATCGATATTGGGCATCAACAAAAAGTCATATTCTTACCTCTGAATTATCAAGGCGATCATGTAATTTTAAAATATGAAATTGAATCGTTCCAACAGATACCTGATTTTATTGCTCTCCGTCGGTTTGACGGCTGCGTGTAAGAGGCAGGTGATTCCGGCAGATGAAACTGATTTAGGAAAAGAATATATAAAATTAGCCGTAGGCCATTCAATTGAATATGCTGTAGACTCCATTGTTTTTGACGACTTCAATCAAAAAACAGATACCTTTCAATTAGAATTCAGAGATGAGGTAGCTTCAACATTTGAAGATAATGAGGGCAGGCTTTCTTATGTAATTAATCGTTTTTATCGTCAGGATTCCACCTACCAATGGGAATCATTTTATTCTTATTATGCCACTGCCACTTCTGACCGGGTTGAGGTCATTGACCGAAACATGCGTTTTATCAAATTGGTTTTTCCGGTTAAATTAAATACCCGTTGGTATGGAAATTCGTATTTGCCAACTGCCTTAAATCCTGAATTGCAATGGATGGATCAGTGGGATTATAAATATGATTCGATAAATGAACCTTATTCAACCGGGTTTATGCTTTTCCCATATACACTCACTGTGAATCAGGCCGATTATGTAGAGGGCAATCCGGCCGATGCAAACGCATTCAGTGCTCAGGGGTTTTCGCAGGAAGTTTATGCGAAAAATGTAGGATTGATTTACAAAGAACTCACTAGATGGGTTTATCAACCCAGTGTTGTGAAATATAGAAAAGGGTTTACTTTAATCATGAAAGCAAAAAAACACGCTTAGAATATGAAAAGAATAATAGGCTTCTTCATCCTTCTGATGATCTTACAAACAGCTCTGCCTCCGGATGCTGAAGCAGCTCCGGCATATGCATTTCGGGTAAAATTTAAAGACAAGAATGGCACCTTATCATTTGCAGACTCCTTATCGTTTTTATCACCAAAAGCGATGCAACGCCGAAACAAACAAGGAATTATGTTGGATAGTTCTGACTTGCCGGTGGTACAATGGTACATAGATACGGCCATGCAGACTGCCAATGCCGTTAAGTTACATAATGTATCCAAGTGGTTTAATCAAATCGTACTCATTACATTTGATTCGAGCAAAGTGACCCAGCTTTCTGCCTTGCCAATGGTGGCGTCCGTTAAATTGGTGGCACGATATCCGAACGGAAATTTTAAAATGGAAACTTCTTTTAACAAAACAACGGAAGTTAATCCTGTGCAAAATAAAACCACCGGAAATTCCGCGTATTATGGTTTATCGTTTCAACAAATTGATTTGATTCAATCTGATTGTTTACATGATCTTGGATTTTTAGGTGAAGGCATGGATATTGCTGTATTTGATGTTAATTTTCGATATACCAATACTTGTGCTGCCTTTGATTCTCTGAACGCAGATGGTCGAATCAAGGATACTAAGAATTTTGTCAAGGATACTTCCTTTGTTTATTCTGTGAGTATCCCTAACGACCATGGTATGAATGTGCTGAGTTGTATGGCGGCAAATCAACCTTCTGTATATGTTGGTTCTGCACCTAAGGCCAATTATTTTTTATACATCACCGAAGACATTTCTACCGAACAATTCATTGAGGAAGACAATTGGTTGTCTGCAGCTGAGCGTTCGGATAGTATCGGTGTAGATTTGATTAATTCTTCATTGGGTTACAATATTTTTGATCAGCCACATATACCATATACCTATGCAAATATGGATGGAAATACAAGCCTGATTGTGAAAGCTGCAAATAAGGCTGTTTCTAAGGGTATTTTTGTCGTGCAGGCACAAGGCAATGAAGGGGCAGGGGCCTGGATTTATATGTTAACGCCAGCGGATGGCGATAGCGTTTATAGTGTTGGTTCTGTGGATGGCTCGGGCGCATGGGGACAAAGTGGTTATGGACCAACTTATCATGGAGTTATTAAACCGGATGGTGTTTGTGTTGGAAAGGGAGTAGTGTTAATTGGCGGAAATTGTCAAACAGGAACCACCAATGGCTCTTCATTTGCGAGTCCGACCATGTGTGGTGCCATCGCTTGTTTATGGCAGGCACATCCTGAATTGACCGTTTGGGAATTGAGAGATTTATTACGCAAATCAAGTAGTTTATATGCCAATCCAAATAATACATTGGGTTATGGCATACCGGATTTTTGCAAGGCGCATCAAATTGTTTTGGGTAATACCGATTACACAAAGACTGAAAATTCTTTCGTTGTATTTCCCAACCCCATCAACGATAACTTTATTATTCGTAATGTAACAGATAACACACCGTTTCATTATCAGGTTTTTGACGCCTCTGGAAGAAGAGTATTTCAGTCGGCACTCATTAAATCTTGGCAGGTAGAAAGTGAGAGTTTGAAAACACTATCCAACGGTACTTATATCATGATGATTGTTACCGGTAGTAAAGTTCAAACCATTCAACTCCAAAAGCTATAAGGAAGCCTGAATGTTTTGGATTGCCTCGTGATATTCTTGCATCCAATTTTTTAAGCTCTCCTGAAATGATGGATTGTTCAGATTGGTTTGGAAATCTCCGGATTGCATGACTTTATTCAAAAGGATATCCTGGGCATGTTGGCTGCGAATAGCTTCAGAGTAGGAGGTATGCGAGAAGGAAACCATTTCGTAAACTGAGTTGAAAATTTCAGGAAATAATTTGCCCAATTCTTTTTCAATAAACTTCCGCCGCAAAAACTCAGGCTCCGCCACTTTATATCGCATCTCTATAAAGTTTTGTAATGCAAGATCCGCTACTGCATCCCCGTTTATTTTGCGTTTGTGTTGGTATTTTTTCAAGAGTTCATGCCAATCCGGGTTTTCTGTTTCGTCCAGTAATTCTGCTAAAATTCTGCAGTCTTCAAATCCAGCATTCATACCTTGACCATAAAAAGGTACAATTGCATGTGCGGCATCTCCAATTAATAAATTTTTGTCTTCGTGTATCCATGGAAAACAACGAACGGTTACCAGTGATGAAGTAGGATTTTGGAAAAAATCAGATTCCAGATTAGGAATTAAACTTAAAGTGTCTGGAAAATGGATTTCAAAAAAGCGACGAACATCAGCAGGCGTTTTAAGTTGTTCAAAGGATTCAACGCCCTCAAAAGGAAGAAATAGGGTACAAGTAAAACTATGATCCGTATTGGGTAAAGCGATGAGCATAAAATTTCGGCGCGGCCAAATATGCAGCGCCTCTTTTTTTATTCTAAAATCACCATTTTCGTCCGGTGGGATGACTAATTCTTTGTACCCATGTCCAATGTAATGTTGTGAATAATTGTAGCGGTCCTTTTTGACATAGGCGTTTCGTAAAGCTGAAAATGCGCCATCTGCGCCAATGATTAAATCGTGGTTGGAATAGGTTTGCTTTTCGTCTTTGAATTCCACATCAAATTGAATTTCATTCGAATCGATATCCACTTGATGTATCCGATGATTGAAATGAATTTTAGCACCGCAAGATTCCGCAAGCGACATAAGTTTTTTATTTAATTCACCTCTGCTGACAGAATAGATAGCTTCATTGTTTTTGCCGTAGGCCTGGAAAATGTTTTCACCGTTTGCCTGATGTAATTCGCGGCCATACATGGGTATCGCTATACTGCGAATATCTTCTTCAAGTCCAGCTTTTTGCAGCCCGGCCCAGCCTCGCATACTCATTGCCAAATTGATCGATTTTCCTGCCGACATACTGGCCAGGCGCATATCACTCCTACGTTCAAAAATTTGTACGGTGTATCCTCTTTTCTGAAATAATACAGCCAGCAGAGAGCCAACCAAACCAGCACCTAAAATTGAAACTTGTTGTTTTTTCCTCATCCTTCGCTTATAAACAACGAAAATAAAGCGTTCATCCCATAAAATGGAGATTCTGCTAATGTGTTCTTTCGATGGTATATTTAACAAGGTTGGTTAAATGTATTTTAGCAGGGCTCTGCGGATATGTTTCAAGCAAAGCAAATGCCTCGTCGATAAATTCTTTCATTTTTGTTTCGGCATAATGGATGCCCCCATTTTGCAGAACAGTTTCAATGATATAATTGAGTTCGTTTTTGTTTTTGGAAGGTTTTTTGAAAATTGAAATAATCCTTTGTTTAGTGGCGGAATCACAACGCTGCAGTGTGTAAATGAGTGGTAGCGTCATTTTTTTCTCTTTAATATCATTCCCTGTTGGTTTCCCCACATCTGCCTTGCCATAATCGAATAGATCATCTCTTATCTGAAAAGCAATGCCCACTTTTTCGCCAAATTTTCGCATAATTCCGGCCTTGTTTACATCGGAAGAGGCGGCAAATGCACCTGCCCCAAATGCTGAGGAAATCAAGGAGGCTGTTTTACAACGGATGATATCGAAGTAAATTTCTTCTGTAATATCGAGTTTTCGGGCTTTTTCGGCTTGTAACAATTCGCCTTCAGCCATATCTTTTACGGCTTCAGCCAAAATTTCAAGAATTTCGAAGTCTTTGTTTCCTAAGGACAAGAGCAAGCCTTTCGAAAGCAGATAATCACCCACTAAAACGGCAATTTTATTTTTCCATAGTGCATTGATGGAGAAAAAGCCCCGGCGCTGATTGGAATCATCCACTACATCATCATGTACGAGTGTAGCAGTATGTAATAATTCGATTAAAGATGCGGCCCGAAAAACCTTTTCATTGATTTCACCATTCATTTTGGCTGCAAGCAGAACAAACATTGGACGAAGCTGTTTCCCTTTCGTTCGGACAACATATTGCATGATTTTGTCCAAAAGAGCCACCTTACTCTTTACCGCAATTTTGAAATTCTCTTCAAATAGTTTCAGGTCATCCTTGAGAAAAGATTTAATCTCATTCATGGCTCAAATACAATGATACTCTTGATTTTATAATTTGAAAAGAAATTGTAAATAATTCTTTTCAAAAGGATATGTTTAAACATTCACGACATAAAATTTTAACAAAACCTTATTTTATTTCAAGCAAAAAGTATTTCGTTTTGTTGATAGCGCTCTTCGTGGGTGAAATCAATGTTATGGCCCAAAAAAGGAATGTTCCGGATCTGCTCAAATTTACCGGGGTGCAAGTCATCATGTGAGTGACACATCGTTCATTCCAGAAAGAAGAATGGAATAACAACTTGATTTCATCAATACGACTAC
>DAIRSC010000087.1:0-8533 GCA_036804585.1 Chitinophagaceae bacterium | reverse complement strand
TGAAGTATGGGTCATGGTCGATAATTTTATGCCAGCGATCTTTAAACAAGGTCAATACCTTTATATGCCTTTCGTAGCCTGATTTGTTTTGGTGAGGATGTCCTCTGGTTGCTGATTCAAAATGATATAAGCTGACGTGAGGAAGATAAACATTGTTGTATCCGGCTTCCTGTATTCTCAGACAAAAGTCGACATCATTGTATTCAACTTCAAAAATTTCATCCATTCCTTCAACCGCATCATAAACTTCCGCGCGAACCATCAGGCAGGCAGCAGTAACTGCCGAATAGTTATTGGTGCTCTGTATATAATTAAAATATCCCGGTTCATCCTGATGCATGCCCACAAAAGTGTGGCCTGCTATTCCTCCCAAACCAACTATGACGCCTGCATGCTGAATCGTGTCATCCGGATAAAGCAGCTTAACACCAACAGCACCAATACGTTTTTGTTGGGCATAAGAGACCATTATTTCGAGCCAGTCATCATGAATCACTTCTACATCATTGTTTAGTAGGAGGAGCATTTTACCTTGAGCGAGTTTACGACCCATATTCATTAATTTCGAAAAATTGAAGGGAAAATGTGCATCGACGCAGCGGAACTGATTCGAAAACTTTGTACTGTATTCCGTTACAAATTGTTGGAAGCTTTTGCTGGAACTATTATTATTTAAAACGATAATTTCAAAACGGGCATATTACGTTTTGTTTAAAATTGAGTTTACCGTATTTTTTAATAATTCCGTTTGATCTTTTGATGGAATAATAATACTGACAAGGGGTTCTTCCTGCAACGGATATAAAATGCGATAACCCCGTAGTCCGGTCAGGTATTTTACTTCAACGGGCATTCCTCTTCTCAGCAGGGCCTCTTCCAAAGCTTTTTTCGCCGCCATATACGCATAGGGTTTCACCTCTTCGCCTTGTGCTGCCGATAGGGCATGAATGCGCCAATGATAGAGGACTTTAGGAATATGATGAATGCGCTGAGTGATTTCCGTAGCGCGGAGTAAAAGATCATAGTCCTGACTGCCTTCAAAACCTTCACGAAATCCACCAATTTCATCCATGATGGTTTTTCGAATAACACATACATGACCGATGTAATTTCGGGATAATAAATGATCCGGTGCCCAGTCAGGTTTAAAATGGGCAGCTGAGTGATGTTTGTTTTCATCTATTTTATCTTCATCGGAGTAAATAATATCTGCCTCCGGATGCTTATTGATGCTTATAATAATTTCTTGTAAGGCATTTTTGGTAATCAAATCATCATGATCCATCAAGAGGATATACTCTCCTCGCGCCATCGATAAAGCATCATTGGATGTTTTAGAAATATGTCCGTTTTCAGTTCTGTAGTGAACTTTAATTCTGCGGTCTTTTACGGAGTAAGCATGCAGGAGTTGATGTATTTTTTTTTCAGCAGAGCAATCATCCGCGATACAAAGTTCCCAGTTGTTATAAGGTTGTACGACAATGGACTCAATAGCTTCCTTTAAATACTTAATGGGTGGATTATAAACCGGCATGATGATACTGATTAGGGGTTGTATCGGATATTTTATATCAAAATCTTCGTAATAATTCCCTTTTTCTATACGTTCAATTTTGTTTTGAATCCATTGATCATAATGATGAATATGATCTTGGTGTATATCATCTTCATAGACGATTCGTATTGGACGATCTTCCAGTTTGAGATACACTTTACGGGCAAGCTTTTTTCCCACTTTTCGCAATATTTTTCCTCCGGAGCGACTAAGTGCAAATCGAATAAATTCTAAAATACGTTTTAAATTTCCACTGCCTGGGGTTTTTTTTCTGAAAAATAATTTCTTGTATTTACCTATGGCTCTTTTAATCCGATAATATTTCCCGCTTTCCAGATTACGAATACGATGTTGTAGCTGATGACTGAAATGTTTCAGCGCTTGTAATTCCTCATTTGAATGTTGGTATGACCATTGTAATTTTTTTAATCTCTCGCCCAAGGCTTCAAAATCCGCATGTTTTTCACTCATTTGAAATAGAATGGTATCGATATGATTTTGAATATCAGTTTGGTATTTGTTCAATACTTTTTGATACCCCCTCTTAAATTCAATTTTTTCAGGTCTGGTAAAAGCCGTTTTTGATTTAAAACCAAAAGTCTTACGCTGAGGAGCATCTTTCAGGATATGCAGGCAAAGATCCCATAGTTGAAAGGCCTGATCCATGAATGGGTCGAAACCTCTAGTTGATTGCCAGTCTTTTTTAGTGAATCCGAAAATACCATGCATGCGGGTGCCTGATAATAAATCATACCAATCATATTCTTTCTTTTCATCTTCCTGATAAGCTGTGGTGAAAACCATTTGCCCTTTATCCATGTAATCCAGAAAAGACTCCCAATTTTTTAATGGTAAAATTTGCGTCAAAGAGTCAAACAAAAGATAATCTTCCTTAATTTCATTGAATAAATCGTCCATTTTTGTTTCAAGAGGAAGGAAGCGAATGGATAATTCTTTCCTGAACTTTTCATCCAATTCTTGAGTCAGATTGGACTCAGCAAAAATAAATACCGCTTTTTTTAACCCTTCCAAGGATTGAATTCTCAACAAATGCTCCTCCAGGAATGATTTCGCGTCCGGATGGTCACAACGATAGATGAATGCCACTGAAACAGCAAATTTTTTCACAATCAGGTTTTCCGGAATCGTTGACAGATTCATTTTTGATTTTCTGCTATTTAGCACATTAGGTAAAATATTTTCAGGATTTATGATTGGCAGAGACAAACCATCGGATAATTTCTCCAGCACATAATTTGGAGAGTTACATAGTGCTGAATTTATTACCATATAAGCATTTTCAATTCTTTTCTGTCGAATGAATCGCTCTGCAATTTTTAAGGTATCGGTTGAGTCAATGATAAATATCCAACGAAAGGAATCAAAGTGCGTTGTTTTATTCAGGAGTTCCAGAAAATCTACTGATAGCAAGAGGCCTTTTAATCTTCGATTATCTGAACCTTCTTCATACAGCATCCGAATATTGTCAATATCCAATTCGGAATACGATTTTTTTTGAAAAAGCAAGTGCAGTCCATGGCTATAGTAGGCATTGTTATGAGGGGTGTACGCATGACGATTGAACGACTCATGTCCTAAATGGTTCGATAATAAAAGCGACAAGTACACTCCATCCGATTCCTCCCGGCTAATGATTATGCAGGCTTCTTGATTAGTCATGATTTGGCTCAAATAATTCTTTGTATTTTTCAGCAACTTGTTTAGCGCTTCCACGATCAATGATTTCTCCTTGTTCGAGTAACAAGGCCTGATTACATAAATTCACCATTTCGGCAGGAAAATGTGTAACAAAAATAATAGTATGTCCCTTTTGTTGGATGTCATTGATCTTTTCAATGCACTTTTGTTGAAACCCCAAATCTCCAACGGCCAAAATCTCATCGATGATATAGATATCCGATTCATGAGCAAATGAAATGGAGAATGCCAATCTGGCCAACATACCTGTTGAATATGATTTCACAGCCTGATTTAGGGTAAGTTCATCCAATTCCGCAAAGTGTTGAATTTGGCTAACAATTTGATGATTTACTTGGTGGCCATTGAGTGACAATAAAAGACGGATATTTTCGTACCCGGTCATCACAAGTACCAAACCTGCACCCAACGCCAGAATTGGGGCTATTTTTCCATTTACCTGTACCCGACCTTTTGATGGTTTTATAATGCCGCCAATAGCCCGAAGGAGGGTACTTTTACCACTCCCATTCCGGCCCGCAATGCCCAATTGTTCACCGGGCTTGATTTCAAACGATATATCCTTCAAAATTGTTTTTTTTCGAAACGGATGCGACCAAGAGGTAATGGCATCTTTAATGGAATAAACACCTGAAGGATTTTGCAGGAAATCGATGAACACATGTTCAAATTTTATGACGGGTTGCTGTTTCATCAAATCGCTGTAATAAATTGATTTTTGAATCGATGGAAAATAAAATAACCGATCATGAAACTTCCTATACTCAAGAAACAACAGGTTAACAAAACTCGCAGATCCGGGTGACGATTTTCGTACAATACTTGTCGCATCAATTGCATAAAGGCATACATTGGATTTGCGCGGATAATTGGAATAAATTTCTCCGGAATTAAACTTTCGGTATATGCAATGGGAGTGAGATAAAAAAAAGCAGGTTGAATTGTCGACCAAAGTATTCCCACATCTCTAAAATAAACATTGAGCGAGGAGAGTATGAGTGTAATACCCATGGAAAAGATAGCAAACAAAATAATGCTGGGAAATAACCATATGATCGACATATTCCAATGAAAACCAAACCAGGGCATCAACAAAAGAAACACGAACAACGTGAGGCATAAATTAAAAAGCTCACTCATGCCTTCGGCCAAAGGAAATAGAATGGTTTGAAGTTTGAGTGATTTTATAATTCCGGAAGAAGAAATAATGGAATAAGCCCCTTGTGAAGTCATATTCGCAAAGAAGAACCAAAAAATTAACCCGCTGGTCGTATACAATACATAATTTGAAATAGACGTAAACTGTGCGCTGAAAATAATGATAAAAATAAATAAATACAGGAGCGGTTTGATGAAGCCCCAGATAAATCCCAAAAGAGAGTGTTTATATCTAACAGTTACGTTGCGTTTAGTTAAAGCGTATAGTTGACGGAAGAATTGCATATCATGGATAAACTTCGTAAGTTGAGGTCCGAAACAATGACAAACGATTTAGAATCCATTTTCTATGTGAATGCGCGGTTTCTGACACAAAAGCTAACTGGTGTGCAAAGGTATGCCATAGAGATTTGTCGTCAAATCAAAAAACTGGCACCAAAAGTAGTTTTTTTAGCGCCAACAAATATTCTGCATAAAGAGATAGCCCTTGAATTACAGGTGCAAATCATTGGACGGAATACCGGAACTATTTGGGAACAGTGGGATTTGTACCGTTTTATGAGTAATAAAAAGATCATTTTGCTCAATTTGTGTAATACAGCTCCGCTATTGTATCGGTATAATATGATTTGTATTCATGATTTGGCCTATGTATTTTACCCCAAATCATTTTCTTTTCTGTTCAGATCTTGGTATCGTTTTATGCAGCCTGCTGTGATCCGAAAGGCACAACATCTTTTTACGGTGAGCCAAACTATTCGCGATGAAATCATGACTCAATTCTCAATATCGCCCCAAAAAATAACGGTCACAAAAAATGGAATTGCTGCGTTTTTTCTTCAACGGGAATTGCAACTAACTTGGGTTAAGGAAAAATTCATTTTATGTGTTGGATCACTCAATCCACGCAAGAATATGCCTATTGTATTTCGTGTTTTTCAACAGATCCAGCAACAATTTCCCAAATATCAATTGGTCTGCATTGGTACTGATGCTAATATTTTTACCCAACAAAAGATTCCTCTTATGCACAATGTTATTTGTCTGAATTCCTTAACAGATGATGAATTGGCAGCATGGTATCAGAGGGCAGAAGTTTTTGTTTCTCTTTCAGCCTACGAAGGATTCAATCTGCCGATACTTGAAGCATTGTTTTTTCAATGTCAGGTGCTATGCTCGAATATACCTGTACATCGTGAGCTTTATCAGGATTCTGTTTATTTTTGTAATATCCAAAATGAATCTTCTATCCTACGTTTGTTGCTTCGAATACTCAACGACCAGCCTAAAACACCTGAAAATAAAATAACCAAACCCTGGCCAAGCTACTCACATAGCGCTAAAATAATTTGTCAGGAAATTCAAGAGTATGAAAATCGTTCTCACGCATGACTGGTTAAGGGTGAATGCCGGTTCAGAAAAGGTCATTCAGTCATTGGTTTCAGTGTTTCAAGCTGAAATTGTCGGTTTATATACTTTGTTCAATAAATTACCTGTACCGGATCAGAAACAAATTCTACAAGGCATTCAGGTACATACTTCTTTTTTACAGTGGATTCCGTCAATCACCAATGCCTATAAATTTCTCATGCCTGTTTTTCCGTGGATTGTAGGCCATACTCAATTACCTGATGCGGACTTGTATTTGTCTTCTTCTCATGCCGTAGCTAAGGGCTATCGAAAAAAGAAAGGCTCGGTGCTTATCTGTTATTGTCATACCCCGATGCGATATGCCTGGTACCTGAAAGAAGATTATTTAAATGAGATGCATGGATTTAAAAAATGGATAGCTAATCAGATCATTCGGCATATTCGTATATGGGACTACGAAAATTCGAAACAAGTTGATTATTTTATCGCTAACTCCATGCATATACAGCAGCAAATATTAAAAACTTATCAACGCGTTGCTGATGTAATTTATCCACCCGTACAAACAGATAAATTTTTATTAAACCCACATCCCCGGCAATCCTTTTATTTAGCGCCCGGACGATTTGTTTCATTCAAAAAGATTGACCTGATTATTGAAGCTTTTAAGATGCGTCCACAACTTAAATTGGTATTAATCGGGGATGGATATGATTCTGATAAATGTAAAAAGATGTTGGCAAATACGCCCAATATTATCTGGTTGGGATATCAGCATGATGATGAATTAATTCTGTATATGCAGCAAGCAAAAGCTTGTGTGTTTGCATCCAAAGAAGATTTTGGTATCATGTGTGTTGAGGCCCAATCTACAGGGACTCCGGTTATCGCACTGCGTTATGGAGGTCATCTTGAAACGGTGATCGAGGGCGAAACAGGTTATTTCTTTGATCATCAGGATGCCAATTCTCTGTTGACCGCCATTGATCAAATGGAATCTGCACCGCTCACAGATCATGATTTGATTCGATCCAATGCCCTTCGATTTTCTGAAAGTATTTTTCAACAAGAAATAGAGGATTTTGTAAAACAAAAAATGCAGGCACATGTACAAAAAGTTCTATGATTCTCTGAATTTGGATTGGATGATGCCTGTATTCATGTTAAGTTTTGGGCTACCCAGACAATTACAAACCTGGTTACTTCTGTTTTTGGCTTTTGGAGTTTTGCTTCAGTCTTTCAAAAATTGCTGCAGCATCAAATCATCTGATTTCATTATCGTTGTTCTTATTGCGACACTTTATATCCCTTATTTAATCAGTTATTTACTCACCGATACGGAACATGCTGCACATTATATTGGAGGATTTTTAGAAACCAAAGCCGGTTTGCTTGCAGTTCCTTTGTTATTGGTAGTCATGCTTCACTCGCGTAAGGAAGCATGGAAAAAATACCTCCCCTGGTTTGTATGGGCAGTGATATTAAAAATGTTATGGGCGCATATCATTCTCTTTTCACAATTAAATGTTGACTTAACTGTATTGAACCATGTAACTTACCGCCGATTATTTGAACAGAGTGCGCAGATGCACCCGACCAGTTATGGGGTATACGCAGGATTCAGTATAGCCATTCTATTTTTTGAGGCAAAGTCTATGTCTTTTTGGATGAAATTATGGGCATATTTGTGCTTGTTTCTTTCTACCTTATTATTGTTGCCAAAAATGCCTTTTCTGGCTTTAATGTGCATACATCTTATGTTCATTTTTTATTCGACTTATTTATCTTCTAAAAAACGAATAATTATAACCGCTGTTTTTTTTGTAGGATTAAGCCTTCTCATTATTTTTATTCCAATCGTAAAGCAACGTATCCTTGAATTTTGGCCTGCTTCACCGGGTACTATAGACAATTCCGTTCAAGTCAGAAAAATAATTTTCCAGACAGATCTAAATTTATTGGAGGCACATTGGTTAAAAGGACTTGGCCCCTATGAGCTGCAAAGAAATCTTGATTTAGCGATGTATTTTCATTCGGCCTTTTCCAGCCAAGCATTAGGCACTTATAATACCCATAATGAATATTTGAATTATTGGCTGAGTTTTGGACTATTGGGCTTCATGATTCTCATTGCTGTGCTTGTGATTTTTTTGTATCATGCTCTTAAACGGAAGGATGCACTGTATATTTCTTTGATGATTTTATTAATATGCACTTTTCTAACCGAAAATTGGTTGTCTGTGCAACATGGGGTTTTATTTTTCGCAAGCTTTGGTAGTTTATTTTTTATTCAAGAAAAATCGGGTTTGAAAAGTGTTTGAAGCGAAGCGGTCCAACTTGGCAAAAGAACCATTCCTTTAATAAGTTTATCTAGAGCCATTTTAAACACTTCACTTTAAAGATTATTCCACTTTAATAGCAATCATCATATTTTCTAAGTTTTTTCAAATAACGTATTTCGGTCCTGCGCCTTGGGTTCTGTGGGGTAGTAAGTACAAATGTTTAAGGTTGTTAGATTGCTAAAAGAAACTACAAATGTTCAGCCTTGTAATTTTGCCACAATGACGCAAAACGCATGTTGCAAGAAGTGAACTAGAATTGGTAGCTAATAGATAATACATAGGGCTTGCTGATTATCTCATAGGCGCTTCAAATTCAAGGAAGCGTTCGAGGGATAGTACTGCGGTACAGCCCTTGGACGATGACGCGGAATTTGAAGATGCATGTGAG
>DAIRSC010000086.1:0-8651 GCA_036804585.1 Chitinophagaceae bacterium | reverse complement strand
ACCCCTTTGTGGTGTTCTATCATAAGTTGTTTCACGCTTCGGAAGATTTGATTCACAAAGCAGAAGTAACCCTCACTTTTTTTGACCCCATTTCTCAAAAACGAGTTTCCATGCCATCGCGTTTAATGGAAATTATCGCCCAACAAAACAACCCATGAAAAAACTCAATAAATGTGCCATCCTAACGATCGGTGATGAATTGTTGATTGGACAAACCATTGACACAAACTCTGCCTGGATTGCTCAACAATTAAATCCTCTTGGACTTGAAATGATTCAGCGAATTGCCGTGGGTGATTCTAAGTCTGCCATCCGGGATGGGCTCAATTATATCCGTCAAACGGCCGACCTCATTTTTATTACGGGTGGATTAGGTCCTACCAGTGATGATATCACTAAACCATTGTTATGCGAATATTTTGGCGGAAAACTCGTTTGCAATGAGGCTGTTTTGGAACACGTCAGACATTATTTCGAAAGCAGAAAAAGAGTCATCCTGGAAAGCAACCTCCGACAAGCTTGGGTTCCGGATTGTTGTGAAGTACTTTTTAATCAAGTAGGAACTGCACCAGGTATGTGGTTTGAAAATAATGGTCAAATATTTATATCACTACCAGGTGTGCCCTTTGAAATGCAACATATTGTAAGGGAAATTGTTTTACCAAAGTTAAAACCGCTGTGCGGACTTCAAAGTATACAACATCGCACCTTAATCACTTGTGGTGAAGGGGAAAGTTACATTGCCGAACGATTAAAAACATTTGAAAAAGAATTGCCCGGTCATATCAAATTAGCTTATTTACCTCAATTAAATTTGGTGAAGCTGCGTTTGAGTTCTTCCAATGAACATGAAGAAATTGATCGCTATTTTCAAAAACTACAGGAAATCCTGGCACACATTCTCGTTGCCACCGAGGATATAGAATTAGAAAAGCTACTTGCCCGAATTCTTACAGAACGAAACAAAACCCTCAGCATTGCCGAAAGCTGCACGGGAGGGCACTTGGCCGCAAAGCTCACATCCCTGAAAGGCGCATCTTCTTTTTTTAAAGGTAGTATGGTTCCATATAGCATAGAAAGTAAAATAAATGTATTGGGCGTGCCTGAAGAGTTGATTGAGCAACATTCTGCAGTAAGTAAGGGAGTTGTTGAATCTATGGCTCTCAGATGCCGATCTTTGTATAAAACTGACTACGCTATAGCAATCAGTGGTTATCTCGAAAAAGGAGATCATGATAATGAAGTTTGGATTGGTCTTTCTTCTTCAACTATGCTGGAATCATTTAAAATCGATGTTCGTTTCGATCGGGCAAGAAACACGATTGTCACTTTAACTGTGGCCATGGATGCCTTGCGCAAGTTTATTATCAAGTACTAAAAAAGGGAGCAAAGAGCTCCCTTTTCTATTTGATAAAAGTGTTATTAGGGCTTGCTGATTAACGTGAAAATAGTTGATTCCAGTACATGATGGAGTAATTTTCGTTCATTTAGATGCACAATAATTTTTCATATCACCTCAATAAGCTTGCAGTTTTTTTTCTGATTTTCACTTCTCACATGCATCTTCAAATTGCGCGTCATCGTCCAAGGGTTGTACCGCAGTATTACCCCTCGAACGGCTTCCTTGAATTTGAAGCGCCTATGAGATAATCAGCAAGCGCTACTTATTCTTTAATCAATTTAATGATTTGTTTTTTACCAGACATGTTGATCTCTAGAAAGTACATCCCTTTTGCTTCATCAGTAATATCCAAACTCAAATTGTTTTGTCCATATCGTACAGGATATTCAAAGGATTGAATAACCTGACCGGATAAATTCATAACCGTAAACTTAGCTATATCCGATTCTTTCGCCAATAAGGAGAGGGTATAAAATCCACTAGATGGATTAGGATAAACAGCAGTATACTGTACTTCATCTGCTGGTATACCTAATGGCCATGCATCCTTGAGTTGTATATTGACATTATCCACCAATACAGTATTGCCATGATTATTAACCCCTTTGAATCGGACAAATAGTTTTTGCCCCTGATATGCGGTTAAATTAATTCGTTCATTTCTCCATTGACTCGGCAATGTCGGACTAAACACATTCGTCATTGCCCCTGCCGTAGCTAAACCTGCACCCCATTTTTTAAAGCTTGTCTGCTGATAGGATTGTGTACAATCCGCTGATAGCAATACACTTAAAGTATCCATCTCATTGAGAGAGTATGCATACGCTACATCAAAAGTCAGAAAAACGCTATCAGCACTCGCATTGCTTAAATCGAGTTGTGCTGTTTCCATTTCATCAATAGCGCCTATATTACCATAATTAAAATGATCAATATATGCCGCATGGGTATTCCCTCCATTTGCGCCGGACAAACAGAATGTTTTCTGCCATTTGACCGAGGTATCATAATCCAGTACCTTCCAACCGTTTGGAGGAAATATAGGACCTTCAAATGTTTCGGCAACCGGAGCCGGTAAATTCACCGGGAGAATAACGGTCAGATTATTCATTGAAGTATCATTCAACTTATTCACATCAGAATAAATGGATGACCATGTTTTCACAGTATAGTTACCGATATTACTAAAATTGGCTAGCGTATTAAATGTATAAATCATTGAATCGCCAATATTCAGTGGCCCCGGAATAACCTCACTCACAACAGGATTCGCATTTACCTGATAATAAATCGGAATGCCGTAGAGATTTCGAGCACCTACATTAAATATTTTTACCCGAACAGGCAAGGTCGAACTAACTGCACAATTATACATAATTTCAAATGGCAGGATAGTTTCAGCGTTATAGATATCATCCAAACAATTGATTTCACCGGGCAATTTCATGTATGCTATACTGCGTCTTCCCTTGGCACCATTCAATGAATTCAACGCTGTTACTGCGAAATAAAATGTATCTGTCATATTTACACCTGAAGTCAGATAGATATCATTGGTTGAAGTGGTCGCGATTGAATCCATGTATTTTGGTCCAAGCATATAAACAATATAACCATCTGCATTAGTCACCGGATTCCAATAAAGATGAAACACATCTCCACAAGCTGTATCGCAAACCAAACCGGTTGGAACACCAATTACGGTGAAGAGAGCATCACTGGTATCGGCAAATCCGTTGCGAGAAACTTGCATTAAAACTTGTCCACTATTAATATTAGATGGAGGAGTCCAATCATAATAACGTTGATTGCCAGGAATGTTCGTAGCGATATTATTCCAGGTTCCTCCGGCATCAGTTGAATAGCTCAAAGTGAAATTTCCGGTTTGATCAAAAGCATCCCAACGAATTCTTTCCTGAACACCATTTGCAAAATGTTCTCCACCCATTGGATAAGTTAAAGTGATCGTATCGGTAATATAATCATAAACGATGACATATTTCTGAGGCCCGAATGGAACACTAAATCCTTTAACGTTCACGATATAATTTCCTGCAGCTGCCGAATCTATTGTTACCTGTTCAACATTATTGAGATTATCTTTTTGACGGGTAGCAGGAGAGGAAAGGGCAGCAACATTGGCTGAATTATCCAAAACCCAAGGGTTGTAAAGATTGGCAGATGGGTCAAATACACGCATATTCAGGTTATTGACAAGAACCACTGAATTTCCGGGATTCCCTTCCTTATCATTCCAATAAATCATCACCTTTAACTGACGTACTCCAGGCGGTACCGGAATGTTATGATTACGATTTCCATTGGTATTAATCGAATCGATAAAAAATTGATTTTTTTTCAGAATATCTAATGCTCGTCTTGCGTTGATACGGCCGAAACCATATTGAAAATCAGGTCCTGGATTTCCTAAATCATCCGCAGTATTCAACAAAATACCTTTCATGATATAACTTTCCGGATCATTGCCACCATTCAAATCACGATAGGCTTGCCATAAACTAGCCAAAGTTCCTGCAACACCCGGACAAGCCATAGATGTACCTGTAAATGAGTCATAGGTATTGTTTGGTTGAGTGGAATAAACATCGGTGCCAACTGCACAAATATCGGGTTTGATACGACCATCTTCGGAAGGACCTCTGCTTGAACTGTTTGCCAAATCATCATCCTTCTGAAGATTTCCGACTGCTAAAACGTTTTTACCTGCTTTATATCCGCCGGTGATTGTATAATATCCGCCGCCAACGCCACCACATGAAGTACCTCCACTATTACCCGAAGAGTGAACACTCATGATAGATGGCTTAGACAAAATCAACATATCCGCATCTTGTGCATCGCTATCATAACCACTATTACATCCTTGCCCCAAAGAGTTGGCGGTGATTCGCACACCAAGGGCAGAATAGTCTGTTGGTACATTGTTCAAATTTTGATAATTGGAATAAACATGTAAATCGGCACCGGTGGCATTTCCTGCTGCAACGGGTTCAAAATTTCCAGCACCGGCAATAATTCCTCCCACATGATCACCGTGTGTACCATTGTCGTTAACGGTGTGGTTAAAAATTCTTCCTTTAAAATCAATGTGCGGACCGACAATACCATCATCTCCTTCTGCTACTCCAACGCCGGTACCATCATAATTAATACCGTTTAAGACATTATTTAGGGTATTTACGCGGTGATTTGTTCGTGATGATAAATTTTCAAGAACTGTTGGTGCTGAAGGCAAAGACAAAAATTGCACAAAGGGCAAATCCGCAACTGCTGAAATCGCTTGTTCATCAACATGCACCTCAGCGATGCTTTCAGATTTCCAGCTTATTAAAGTGATGTTGTTCTGAGCCATTAAAGTTTCACTCAGGTTTTTGTCGATTCCGGCGTGAACAAATAAATTTAATGCAATGGTTGTTGCACCTTGTATAACATAATCCGGGAAAGGACGTTCGTTGAGTTTTGGATGAATTTTGTATTCTGATAAATATGGTATTACTGAACGCACGCCAAATGATGTTAGTTGGCTTGTATTAAAAAATATCGGGACCCGCACCACAAAAGCAAAATCAGGTACATAGTAAAGAAATTCTATACCTGTTTGAGATTCTATTTGTTCCCTGTACTGCAAATCCGGAGTCTCATAGAATTGAACAATAGCATAGGCTTTGTTTTGCATAATCTGCCAGTTTTGAAGGTTCTGTGGAATGCCCACATTCTCAACTGGGGTATATGCGCCTGTTTTCAAATGTAACTGTTGCGCAAATGAAACAAAACCCATTAAAACAAAAAGCAAGGGTAAAAGATACCTCATATAGATGATTTTATTATTTGTCAAATTTAATGCAGGTTCGACCATTTTCGACCAATTTTCAGTCCTTTTCGATGGAACAAGGTTTAAAATTAGGTCATTCAGTACAAATAGCGAAATAAAGACAGAAAATAACCTATAAGCGTTGGAGCTCTGTCGGTAAATAGTCAAAAGAATGGTCAAATATGCGCATAAATACAAATCAAACATGAAGAATAGCCTTGCGTAAAAATAAACACAGGCCTGGGGATGGATTACTTCTGTTTAAACAACTTGGATACAAATTGTCTTTTGCCTGATTCATCCAAACGCAGAATATAAACACCTTCTGGCAAATCACTGAGATTAACAGGGATGTGTATTTCGCCCCTTTCGACTTGCATCACTTTCTCATAAACAAGAGCGCCGTTGATATCGGTTACATTCAGCGAAATTCGACTTCTCTGATCGGCATAATATTGCACATTGAATTGTCCGGAAGAAGGGTTGGGATATACCGAAACCAATTCTGAACCTTTTTTCGCAGACCGCAATTCAACAACTTCCGAATATATGAATTGTCCGTCTATGTCCACTTGTTTAAGTCTGTAATAATTCACACCATTATTACGGGCAAAATCTTCATATCGATAATCTGTTTGCAATTGAGTAGTTCCTGCACCCAAAATTTTTGCAATACCAATAAAATGCTGTGCATCATCCGACCTTTGTAATTCAAAATAGTCATTATTTTCTTCAGAAGATGTCTGCCATTTCAGTTCATTGAATTCATCCTTCATTTGTCCTTCAAATTGCGTCAGGACAACCGGTGTGGCAAAGTTTTGAACCATTTTATGGATAAACATTCCGTATGTAGTTGCGGATTGGGTTGAAAGACTGAATGTACCGGCTGTATGGTTAAAATCAACTGTTCCTTGAAAACGTCCAATGGTGTATATAAAACCACTTGCATCAACCGCAATTTGGCGCGCACCATCAAAATTTACATCTCCCATACGAAAAGCCCAAACATAAACACCGTTCGCATTGTACCGGGCAATAAAAATATCCCCGCTTCCTGCGGAACTTAAATTGCTAATACCGGCATTGGGGTCAAAATCAATTGTTCCGGAAAAACCACCTACTGTTGTAATAAACCCTGCCCCGTTGACATGCATTGCACTAATATTATCGCCTAAGTTGCCTCCAATTGTTTTGGCATACTGATAAACACCGGTTGAATTTAGTTTCCAAATGAATTGATCTGTCGATCCGGCTGAAGTGAGGTATACCGTTGCCGCTGTAGGGTCAAAATCAGCAGTGCCTACAAAATTCCCGCCCACATAAACATTGTTGCTGTTATCGACACCAACAGATGTTCCCACGCAAGCATCAAAACCGGCCACTGATCTTGCCCATACCAGAGCACCTGAGCCCTCCCATCTGCATACAAAGGCATTTGCAGGGCCTCCAGAAACCAAGTTATTGGTGGCAGCAGTTGGATTAAAATCAGCGGTACCATTGAATGAGCCTGTAAATAATAAGTCACCGTTTGACGCCAATTCTAAATCATTCACCAGCTCAGCCCCGGGTCCGCCTGCTTTATTCGCCCATACATAATAACCAGCAGGGGTATATTTTGCCACATACACATCGGTTCCTCCCGATGATGCCACATTTGCAGTGGCAGTGGTGAAGTCAAAGTCAATCGTTCCGCTCAACTCACCGCAGAAGAAGATCTCATTATTTGCATTAATAACGATGTTTTTTACACTTTCATTGGCACCTGAATTACCAATTCTGCGTACCCATTTATAATTTCCACTACTATCATATTTAGCAATAAATGCATCGTTGGTATTTGAAGGTGAAGTGAGGCTATTGACACCAGCACCGGGATTAAAATCACATTGACCGTAAAAATATCCTCCTACAACTACATTTCCTGAATCATCGACAGCCAGTGAACTGGCGGCATCATCAAAATTTCCACCAAATGATCTCGCCCAAAGAAAGTTGCCATTCGGGTCCATTTTGGTGATAAAAATATCCGTATAAAAAGCCGTAGCTGGTGTCAAATTAAATACACCCGCCCCCGGATCAAAATCATTCACTTGCTTAAAATTTCCTACAGTATAAACATTGCCCAATAAATCAACGCCTATTGATACCGACTCGACTGTACCCGTACCGGAAAATTGCGTTGCCCAATTGAAGGTAGTCTGAGCTTGCAATTTAGAAATGAGAAAAATCAAAAAAATAATTGAATATAATTTTTTCATAATGTTTTGGATAGAACTTCAAATTTAAGTAGAAAATTTAAAATGATAAACTTAAAAGGCTACAACCGCGCATTTCAGTATGATCGATGCGACCATGTATACGAAAACCACCATTTGGAAGTACTTCGCCTAAATCGTCGGTGGCAATGAAAGAACATGCATGTAAATTGGCGAGATCGGCAATCTGAATCCCTCCCTTACCGGTATGTTGGACATCCAAAGGATCATTCAAATCACGAACAAAGGCAGACATCCAGGACGGTGTATAAAGAACATCATCATTGGTTGAATAAGCCTGACTTAAAAGTTCAGTCATGCCATACTCAGAATAAATGTGTTGACATTCAAATTGCTGTTTCAGGTAAGCATGTAATTCCGGTTTCAGCATTTCCTCGCCTCTGCCCTTCATACCTCCGGTTTCAATAACACAAGTGGCGCTTAAACGCATCGGATAATCCCGGGCAAAGTCCAATAATGCAAAAGTAACCCCAAACAACAGCGTGGGCTGAGCAACGGATTCCATCTCATTCAAAACCTCAGACAGTTGCTGCGTATTAGATAAAAAGAATCCACTCTTTGGATGTTTACTCTCATCGATCAAATGTTTGACCATATGGACCAATGACGAATTGGGACGTTCGAGATAAGATGGCAATAAACCCAATATACAATATTGTTCAGGCTCCCAAAAAAACTGCCGACAGCCCCACATGATTGAGGTTTCATAGTCATAGAGAACGTGTACAAAATGTTTACTTCGAATTTGCGATCCGGTACCACTACTTTCAAAAACTACTTCAAATGAACTATGACTAGGTGTTAAAATGGAATGTTGTTTATAGAATGAAATTGGCAGAAATGGAATTTGAAGTACGGAGTGAACCGTTTCGGGAGTGCGATTTAACCGCTTGCAAAAAGCCTGATAAATGAGATTCTCCAGAAATTGGTATCGAAAAACATGAAGGGATTTCTCTTCAAAAGTTAAATTGGAACAAAATATCTGCTGCTTAAGCTCCGTTGGATTCATTGAATCATGTAAATTTGAAAATGCGTTATATCGTTCTGTTGCTCACTTTTGTCGTTTTGCTGCAATCATACTGCAACAAAGAAACGAAATACTCCAATATTCCCAAACTAACCTATCGAGGGATGGACCGAT
>DAIRSC010000085.1:0-8703 GCA_036804585.1 Chitinophagaceae bacterium | reverse complement strand
TTTTCACTTCTCACATGCATCTTCAAATTCCGCGTCATCGTCCAAGGGCTGTACCGAATGAGCGGGACTATCCCTTGAACGATCTAAATTTGAAGCTCCAGTGAGATAAGCAGCAGCCTCTGAATATCCACAAAATAATTATAAACATGGATACGCCATACACAGAAGCAATGATTCCAAATTGCTGAAAATCTTGCAATGCAATTTTATCATACAACTTGTAAAGAACAAGAGGGATAAAATCAAAGAGGTCAAATAGAAGGCCTTTTAAAGCGTATGATAGTTTTTTATTGGAGCTGTTTTACAGCGTCTTGTAATAGTTTTACATAGTTGTCTGAATAAAGTGGAAGCAAGAGGTTCTCCAAAAAAGCATGAAAAAGTTTTTTGCCATTTATGTTCAAGGAATAGTATTTACGTTGCGGACCTCGATTACCATCCCGCATTTCAAATTCAAGAAGTTCGAGGCTATCAAATTTTCGCAGAGCACGATAAATACTCTGTTCATCATAGCTCAGATTGCCCTCTGTTTTTTCCACAATGAATTGACCGATTTCTTCAGGACAACGTGCCTGATCACATAAACTCAGAAATATCCATTGGCTCATTTGTCCCTTTTTGTGGGTGAGCTCCCAACGTTCAAATAATTTATTCAGATATATTTTATCATTCATATATGTCAAAGGTATTATACAAGTAATATAATACCAAATATGTTTCATTAAATATAAAATACCGCCACATCCAATACCCATATTTCAGGCGTCCTCAATATCTTCTTATTGCAATATTACTTCAAATAAAAAGTCCTTCGTGAAAATGATACTTCGTAAAAGAGGATGAACTCAATAATAACCGATATTGTGGTCTCATCAGCTTGAAAAAAGAAACTAAAATTATTGGAGCTTGATCCCGATAACATCCATAAACTGCAAAAATCAAAGGGCGCTATGTATCAGGAGTATGTTAAAGACCCTCCTGAAAGAATCATCTTATTAGGAGCTGCTGTTTAACTTGAAAGCCAATGATGTCATTGCAATTTTGAGTGAATTGTGCTTATTTAAATGCACGGCAATTTGTCAAATCACTTCAATAAGCTTGAAGTTCATTTCTTGATTTTCACTGCTCACTGGCATCTTCAACTTTGGCGTTATCGTCCAAGGTCTGTCCCGCAAGTGCGCGACTATCCCATGAACGCTTCCTTAAATGGAGTCCGTTGCAAAACGATCAAAAATAATTGGCAAAGTCATTTGGCTTCAAATTTCTGCGTTACTTTGAATTTTTAACGATATCATGATCAACAAGATCACTCAATACTTAAAAATTCAAAAAGCCTTGAACTTTTTTGTCAAATGACTTTTGCAATTATCTCAGTTTATGAAAAAGAGGTATATTTGAGGGTTGATACCATATCCTAAAGTCCATAACAACTTTCACATAATACTTTGTCATTGAACTTCAAAAAAAGAAACCAGTCTGAAACACCCAAAATAATGAATATGAAAAAAGTCCTGCTTTTCGGCATCACGCTTTGCCTCGCTCTTTATGCCCTTGCACAGTATAGTAATACCAAAATGGAAGTGGGTCAAAAGGCCCCTGAATTAGCCTACCCAAACCCAGAAGGTGAAGTGATTAAATTATCAGAAATCAATAAGAAGCGCTTGGTATTATTGGATTTCTGGGCCTCATGGTGCGGTCCTTGCCGAATGGCTAATCCTGCATTGGTGGAGTTTTACAACAAGTACAGTAAGAAAAAATATAAGAATGCTAAAAATGGATTCACCATTGTAAGTGTTTCCTTAGATAAAGCCAAAGATCCATGGATTCAGGCTATTGCAAAAGATAAACTCAGCTGGCCTTATCACATGAGCGATTTGGGAGGATGGCAAAGCGCGGCCGCCGCTGAATACGGTGTTCAATTTGTTCCTCAGGCTTTTCTGATCGATGGGAATGGTGTTATTATTGGTAAATATGCTCGTGCAGAAGATTGTGTAAAGGATTTAGAGAAATTGATTCAGAATTAGATTTTTATGGGTCCGGAGTCGGAGCGACAGCGTATTATCATAATTACAGCACCTTCAGGATCGGGCAAATCAACGATTGTTCGACATCTTCTTCAAACATTTCCAGAGTTGCGATTCAGTGTGAGCGCGTGTACACGCTCACCCCGTCAAGGTGAAATGCATGGCCGCGACTATTTTTTTATCACTGTAGAAGAATTTCAACAAAAAATTAGCGAAGAAGCATTTGCTGAATATGAAATGGTGTATGCCGGTACATATTACGGCACCTTAAAATCTGAATTACAAAAAATCTGGCGAGATGGAGGCTATCCCTTGGCAGATATTGATGTACAAGGCGCTCTAAGATTAAAAAATTACTTTGCTGATAAGGCCTTAAGTATTTTTATCAAAGCACCGGCATTGGAAATTCTTGAACAAAGACTCCGAAATAGAGGAACAGAAACTGACGAGTCTCTACGTGAACGATTACAAAAGGCCGAACTGGAACTTCAATGGTCAAATTCATTTGATGCACTCATTGTCAATGATCAACTCGAAGAAGCTTGTCAGCAAACAGAGCAATTGATCCGTAACTTTTTGCCAAAGGGATTGTCCGTTTGAGAATCGATTTAAAGAAACTACTTTTGTAAGATGACCTTATTCATTGGTATTGTTGTTTGCCTTTTAGTCATTGGCTTTTTTTCTGGCATTGAAATCGCATTTGTTTCAAGCAACAAACTCAATATCGAGTTAAAACGAAAACAAGGCACTTACTCCGGAAAAGTACTTTCCCGTTTTATGGAAAACCCGGCCACCTTTATAGGTACTAGCTTGGTGGGGGTGAATATTGGTTTGGTAGTTTATGGTTTTTTAATGACTCAGGCAACCGATATGTTGTTCGATCAGATTGGTTTGCAAAATGAGTATGCCCGACTTTTTCTGGACACCCTGATTGCAACTATCATCGTTCTTATTTTGGGAGAATTTATTCCAAAGGCTTTATTTTCGTCGAAACCTGAATCGTCATTATCCTTCTTTACTTTACCGATTCAATTGTTTTATTATCTCCTTTATCCGGCAGCAAAATTATTTGTGCAGATTTCTGAATTTATTCTAAAGTATCTGTTTAATGTTCGAATCAATGAGGAGAAAACGATTTACTCAAAAATTGATCTAGAACATTTTGTAAAACAAATGCGAACCGGTCAGGATAATGAAGAACAGGATTTAAATACGGAATTGTTTGAAAATGCGTTGTCGCTCTCTCAGGTTAGAATTCGTGAATGTTTGGTACCGCGCAATGAAATAGAGGCAGTTCCTTTAAATACAACGGTTGAGGAAGTGCGTCAGCTGCTTATTGAAACTAATCTATCTAAAATTCTGATATACGAGGGCAATATCGATAATATTGTTGGATACATACATCATTTGGATTTTTTAAAAAACCCTTCCACCATTCAGTCGGTCATGCATCGTATTCCTGCAGTTCCCGAAACCATGAATGCAGTTGATTTATTAAATCAGTTTACTCGTGAACGAAAAAGTATCGCATGGGTGATTGATGAATTCGGAGGCACTGCCGGTATTGTAACCATGGAAGATATTCTGGAAGAAATTTTCGGAGAAATTCAGGATGAATACGATGAGGAGGAATATATAGAGAAACAACTTTCTGCAACAGAATTTATTTTTTCAGGCAGATTAGAAGTAGAATACATCAATGAAAAATATGCATTGAATATTCCTTTAGATGACGCTGAAACATTGTCCGGTTTTATCATTGAAAATCACGAATCTATTCCAGAATCAGGCGAACGAATCATTATCGGCGAATATGAATTTGGAATTATGATGGTGAGTGATACCCGCATCGTAAAAGTCTAACTCTAAATTCTCCACGGCAATAAATGGATGGATCTATGATGCAGTGGATGATTCTAGCAGCCGGTTTAGGTACCCGCCTAAAACCATTTACTGAGCATCATCCTAAGGCATTGGCGCTGGTGAACAGGGAAACGCTCTTATCGCGCAATATTCGTTACCTCGCTAAATATGGGGTGAAGGATATCATCATCAATGTTCATCATTTTGCCGATCAGATAGAAAACTATTTGAAAGCGCATCAATGGGATGGGGTACAAATCAGTATCTCTGACGAGCGACATGAAGTTTTGGAAACCGGGGGCGGCTTGTTACACGCAGCTTCGTTTTTTAAACCTCAACAGTCTTTTGTGCTGATGAATGTAGATATTCTTACGAACCTGAATCTGGATCGGCTCATTCAATTTCATCAACAATATAAACCACTGGCTTCATTGGCAATGACAAATCGAAACAGTAGCCGCTGCTTTTTGTGGAATGCAAACAATCAATTGTGTGGATGGAAAAATAAAAATACCTCGGAGGAAATTATTATCCGACCGGATAACCCATGCATAGAACGAGCATTTAGCGGTATTCATGTCATTGATTCATCCATCTTTTCTCATATCCGCCAAAAAGGAAAATTCTCTATTGTAGATGCCTATTTGGATTTGGCAAAAAAACATAGAATACTGGGTTTTG
The DNA here is from genome assembly GCA_036804585.1 of Chitinophagaceae bacterium. Classification (GTDB taxonomy): domain Bacteria; phylum Bacteroidota; class Bacteroidia; order Chitinophagales; family Chitinophagaceae; genus OLB11. Next base: position 4,138 of record DAIRSC010000085.1, on the reverse strand, counting down.
ATCATAGTGGAGATATCCTCATGGATACAGGTACTATGGAACATATCCAGGCAGCAGAAAAAGTTTTTTTTTAAGCGGCGATTTCTCAATCATTGTAATAGGAGAATATAGTATTGCATAAGATTACAAATCAAAATCCATATTTAAACCATCACGCAATTTGCGCAAGGCAGGATTTTTAGCAGCCATCTTATCAAATATTTCGCGTGTACTGAGTACGCGATCTGCTGGATTTTGCATTTCCTCAGGCTTCAAGGCGAATAAGATATTTACTTCCTGATTCCGGAAATAATTTTTAAAAAAATCGAGTAAGATAAGCCGTTGCCCTTTCAGGTAATCGAGTGCCACAGGATCTGCAGTGAGCGTAATTACATGACCTTCAAAACTCAAGAGAGTTTGCATAATGGCATTCCGGTAAATGATTTTTTCTGTAGTTAGTTGATGGGCAATTTTTTCCCAGGCTTGGTGTAATTGTTCACTTTCGTTGGCAATCACGTCTTGTTGCTGCTGATACAGAACTTTATCACGAACAAGATTCTTTAATCCTTTGAGTCCTTCGAGGGTAACACCATATGAAGCAGGATTACCGGAGCTCGTTGTTGTTGGGGGAGTAGGAGCAGAAGTAATAAGCGTCGAATTTTTCTCTGGGGTTTGTTTACGGGGAGGAGGCGTTACACTTGGTTCAATACTGACTTTAGGTTTAATGGGTATTGATCGTATCATAGGGGCCTTAAGCGGAAAGACCTCCTGGGTCAATAGTTTTTTTTTTACGGTGCCATTATTTTCATCACTTAATAATTGAATGGCATTTTGCAGGTAATTCAGTTTAACCAGGGCTAATTCAACATGCAAACGTTTGTTGCGGGCCATTTTGTATTGTTGTTCCGATTGATTCACAACAGAGAGCGCATTGATGATATAAGCTTGTGAAACCTGTGAGGCTTGTTGGAAGTAACGGGCTTGAATGGCTTCCGGAAAATCCAGTAAATGAACAACTCTTGGATCACGACTAAACAAAAGATTTCGTAAATGTTCTGTGAGTCCGTTCAGGAACATATCACCTTCAAATCCTTTGCGAATAATTTCATCATAAATCAACATGATACCACTCAGATCCTGTAACATCAGGGTGTCTATCACTTTAAAAAAGTAATCATAGTCCAGAATATTGAGGTGCTCTACGGTATTGGTATAGGTGATTTGATCGTTGGTGAAGCTGGCTATTTTGTCCATTATCGACAAAGCATCACGCATACAACCTTCGCTTTTTTGCGCAATTAAATGCAAGGCTTCTTTCTCAAATACAATATGCTCTTTGTCACAGATTTCAGACAGATGATTCAAGGTATCTGCTGTAGTGATTCGGTTGAAATCAAAAATCTGACAACGAGAAAGAATGGTAGGAAGAATTTTATGTTTTTCGGTAGTAGCCAAAATAAAAATGGCGTAAGAAGGTGGTTCTTCGAGGGTTTTCAGAAAAGCATTAAAGGCACTATTCGAAAGCATGTGTACCTCATCTATGATATACACTTTGTATTTGGCGCCACCCTGAGGAACAATTCGCACTTGTTCAATAAGTTCACGGATATCATCTACCGAATTATTGGAGGCAGCATCCAGTTCATGCACATTGAAAGATGTATTATCACGAAACGAGGTACAAGAAGGACATACATCACAAGCCTCAGCATCTTCGGTACGATTGATACAATTGATGGTTTTGGCTAAAATACGCGCACAAGTTGTTTTACCCACACCTCTTGGTCCACAAAACAAAAAAGAATGCGCCAACTGATTATTGCGGATGGCGTTTTTTAATGTGGTTGTAATATGTGACTGCCCAACCACTGTATTAAAATGTTGGGGTCTGTATTTAAGTGCACTAACAATGTATTGATCGGACATGAGGGATACAAAGATAATCAGGGCGAATCTAAAAAATTCAAAAACCCTTTTCACTTCCGGTAAAAACTGCTGTAATCTTCCTCTCGATTTATGAAGTAAACCAAATGATACTTTCATAACGAATTGGAAAAGTGCCCCGCAAAAACGTTACTAAAACAGGATCATCGAAACCCGACTAAACCGATTTGCTATATTTTTGCTTGGAATAAGCCCGACAAATGTTAAATACGAACTCTGTTTTTAGAATGGATGCTACAAATTTCAACTAGGGTTTCATAAAAATCTATAGGTGGCTAAATGACTAGAAAGGGCCAAAGAATGGAAAACGCATGCTATTTTTGTAAACATTGATTTATCGCTTGAACCAAACCAAAAAACATGCAAAAAAATGAATGGCCCCTTTGGGAAATATTTATCCGTAGTAAAGCTGGTCTCGATCACAAACATGTCGGCAGTTTACATGCAGCTGATGCAAAAATGGCGATTGAAATGGCACGGGATGTGTATACCCGACGACAGGAGGGGATCAGTATTTGGGCCGTAGAAAGCCTAAATATTCATGCTTCAAACCCTGACGATGCGTCCAGTTTTTATGATCCCATGAACGATAAAGTATACAGACATCCCACTTTTTACGACCTACCGGACGAACTAACTCACATGTAAACCCCTGAAGGATGAATATTAAAATGATTGATTATCTGATGCATCTGGCAGACAATAGTCTGATTTATGGGCATCGCCTGAGTGAATGGTGCGGGCATGGTCCGATTTTGGAAGTGGATATGGCATTGAGTAATATCGCCCTTGACCATATTGGTGCTGCCCGAAGTTTGTATCAATATGCTGCCGAACTGGAGGGAAATGGAAAAACCGAAGACAGCTATCCGTATTTTAGAGATATCAGGGCATTCAGAAATGTATTGTTGGTTGAATTACCCAATGGTGATTTTGCCGATACCATAGCAAGATCACTTTGTTTTGATAGCTATCAGTTCTTTTTGTATCAGGCATTAAAAAACTCAAAAGATACGCGCATTGCTGCCATCGCCGAAAAGTCATTGAAAGAGGTTACCTACCATCAACGATTTAGCAGTGAATGGACCATCCGGTTAGGTGATGGAACAGAAGAAAGTCGTGAAAAAATGCAAAGAGCCATCCATGAAGTATGGGCTTATACCGGTGAAATGTTTGATGCCAGTGCAACGGAAAACGAAATGTTAGAAGCAGGAATTGGTACAGATTTATCAGCCATAAAAATTCAATGGGAAGAACGCATGGCCGAGATTATTCAGGAAGCAACTTTAAGTTACCCGATGCGCGCACAAGGGGCCTGGTTCCAAAAAGGCGGAAAAACGGGAATTCATACAGAATATATGGGCAGCATTTTGTCTGAAATGCAATATTTGCAAAAATCCTATCCCGGTTGTGAGTGGTAAAATGTGGACCCGGGAAACGATATTAGAAATATTGGAGACTATTTGCGATCCCGAAGTTCCTGTGTTAAGTATACTGGATTTGGGAATCGTGCGTGATATACAAATTATTTCGCCACAACATCTGGCCATTACCATTACCCCAACATATAGTGGTTGCCCGGCAATGAATACGATTGCCATGTCCATTCGGATGGAATTCATGAGCAGAGGCGTTGAGCAGGTAGATATTCATGAAATACTTTCACCAGCATGGACAACCGATTGGATGAGTGAACATGGAAAAGAAAAACTAAGAGCCTATGGCATTGCACCGCCGCAATATCAACACAAAGATGTGCCGACTTTCGGCAATGAGATTGTGCCATGTCCCATTTGCCAATCAACACATACCGAAGCATTGAGCCAATTTGGTTCCACCTCCTGCAAAGCTTTATATCGTTGTTTGGATTGTTTGGAACCTTTTGATTATTTTAAATGTCATTAAACCCGGATTTTGTATTGGAACGGAAAATTATTTACGCAGGTGGGTTGACTACTACAATCGTTGATGAAGTTCTACATATTTATTTTTATAGACAGGTTTAAATTGTCGGGATAACTGACCATGTAAAATGGAATCGCAGGAAAAATAATTTCGGGGGTTCTGGATAAGCACATAATCTATTTTTTGTTCGCATTGTTGTTCATAAGGCATCGGATCGCCACAAGGCGGATAATTGCCGGGCATCAGGGAAGCGATACTTTCTTGGGGATTTTTTCCATGTTGCCAGTTGACCGGAAAATAATTGATTTCG
>DAIRSC010000084.1:0-8776 GCA_036804585.1 Chitinophagaceae bacterium | reverse complement strand
AAGATGAAAAATTCGGTGCAGACAGTTCAAAGGCGGTTATTGAAGATTTTTTGACGGGAATTGAGTGTTCTGTTTTTGTATTGACCGATGGCAAGAATTATCAGATTTTACCTGTTGCCAAGGACTATAAACGTATCGGAGTAGGAGATACCGGATTAAATACCGGGGGAATGGGGGCTATTTCGCCGGTTCCTTTTGCCGATGATGTGTTCATGCAGAAAGTTAAATTGCGTATTATCGAACCCACTATGCAGGGATTAATCCAAAGAGGAATTTCCTACAAAGGATTCATTTTTATTGGTTTAATATCTGTATCAGGAGATCCTTATGTGATTGAATATAATTGTCGGATGGGTGATCCTGAAACCGAAGTGGTCATGCCACGTATTGCCAACGACCTCATGCCGGCTTTGTTGTCGCTTAAGGAACAAAAACTAGATCTGGAACATTGTGAAATTTCTCCCATGCATGCTGCCACCGTCATGTTGGTGAGCGGCGGATATCCCGAAGCTTACCAAAAGGGGAAATTGATACAGGGATTGGAGCTGGTAGAGCATTGTTTGGTTTTTCATGCCGGAACGAGGTTGGATGATGGGCAATTACTCAGCAATGGTGGTCGGGTAATGGCCATTACTGCGCTCGGGCATACCTTAAGCGTTGCGCTATCCATAGCCAAACAAAATGTTCTGAAAATTCGCTTTGACCAATCTTATTTCCGAACGGATATAGGTTGGGAATTTGAATAAACCTATTTTTTCTAAAAAAATACGATGCCCTATAGTAGGCCGGCACAATATTACATGCCGTATATTTGTTCTATACTGCATCCTGTATGGCTTTGAGGTCATCCGGATATCGTATCAACGAGGTATCCATATGAAAGGGAATCATTTGCTCATCCAAAAGCTTCGACCATTTGTCTGCTTACAGTCATGCTTTAGTTTGATTTCGATGCTTTGTTTTATGGGTAGCATCAATCCTCTCCGTGCACAGAGCAATCATGATACCATACGGGTGGGCGGTATTGTTATCGGAAATGATACCATACCCCATCAGTGGCTTCGGGAAACCATCATTCGAGAAAAAGCCCCACGTTGGTTGGTACGCGAACGACGAAATTGGAGAAAACAGGAGGAGCAGATGGCTTTATTGCGTTATAACGTGTATATCGTTTATCCTTATGCTGTTGCCGCTTCATTGATCCTCAATGATGTAGATTCAGTCCTTTCTTCATTGCATAGTAAAGAAGCTAAACAACAATTTAAACGAAATAAGGAAAATGAACTGAACCGAAAGTTTAAGTATGAACTGGAAAATCTCACCATTTCTCAAGGACAAATCCTCGTTAAACTCATAGCCCGGGAAACGGGTAAGCCTTGCTACCAAATTGTCCGCGACCTGAAAGGTGGGGTTAATGCCGGTATTTGGCAGACAGTTGCGGTACTTTTTAATAATAATTTAAAAAATTCTTACGATCCCGAGGGTGAGGATCAGGCCATTGAAGCCATCGTACAAGAAATACTTGCTAGAGGGCATTTTGAAGCCAAACGTTCTTGAGGTTTGCAGATAAAAAGATAATGGCGTTACTTTGATGTTTAAACATATAACTAAATCATCATGAAAATAAACATGTTGGCCATTGCAGCACACCCTGACGATGCTGAACTTTCTTGTAGTGGAACTTTGTTATTACACAAACAAAAAGGCTGGACAACCGGTATCATTGATTTAACAAGAGGGGGATTGGGAAGTCGGGGGAGTGTTGAACAACGATCTGAAGAGGCCTGTAAAGCCTCCGAAATTCTTCAACTGGATATTCGGGAGAACCTGGGGCTTGCGGACGGCTTTTTTGAAAACAATCCGGAAAATAAACTGAAGCTCATTACGGCTATCCGTCAATACCAACCGGATATTGTTTTGTGTCCGGCGCTCAAAGACCGACATCCCGATCATTCCAGAGCAGCTGAGTTGGTCAAGGATGCCTGCTTTTTATCCGGCTTATCGAAAATCGAAACAATCGTTGATGGTAAAGCCCTCTCTGCCTGGAGGCCCAAGAAAATGTTTAATTATGTGCAGGATCAATACCTGGAGCCCGATTTTATCATCGATATTTCTAATCAGTTTGAAGATAAAATGAAAAGTGTCAACGCTTATTCCACCCAGTTTTATTCAGATACCAAGGACGGGCCTCAAACATATATTTCTTCCGAAAATTATTTAAATCAAGTTATCTATCGCAATGTGATGATGGGTAAAAAAATCGGGGTGGCCTATGGAGAAGGATTTATTTGCAAACACAGCCAACTTGGATTGAAAGATTTAAGTTGTATGATTCTGCCGGAATTTGTATAGCGGGTAACTCCGTCTTGATCCGTTTTTGGGTTTCGTGCCGCGATGCAAAGTGTAAAATAATTCTGCCCTTAAAAAGCATAGTTTCCTTTTTCATCATACATCACCGGTAGTGTTTTATGGGTGGCTTCAAAATAATCATAAGCACGTTTCAGGTTAATCCAAAATTTGTGCTTCTCCACCTCATTTTTATATTCCTTGCCTAAATAATCCAATCCTTTTTGTGTGTATTTTATAGGTAAAATATGTACTGGAATATTTAATTGTACATGAATTCAGTAAATTAATGCCACAATTTAAATATCTTCAATCAGTTCATTGGTCATCGGCATACATCCAACGGTCATACAGGCGCCATGAATATAAATATCACCACCCGGTCTGTTTTTGTCGCCGGCAATCAAATCTGAATAGTTCGGATAATTGACTAACATGGAAAGGTGGTATTCGCTATTGGGTTTGAAATCTGATAAAAAGTAGAAACCTTCCGGAACCTGACGGTCACCTTCGTAACGCTTTGGTCCTAAAATCCCGGATAATGCACAAATCTTATAGTTTTTGATCAAAATAAAAGTGTCTTGCAGAGAATTTCTACCCCAAATTTCAAAATCATTACTGCCTTTGAATCCCCTGATTAATATGTTTGAACAGGGATAATTGATTTTCTTTTCTTCAAACATTTTCCGAACGCCGGCCTCATTTTTTTGGTATGCCGTTCGAACCCGGTCGAAGGACAACTGATAATTCTTGAAAGTCAAATCTGGGAAATGGGTGCTTAGCGGGGGCATTTGTGATTGACAATTCAGTGCCAGTATCAACAATATCCAAGTAGAAAATATTTTATGCATATCCTTGAAAAGTGTTTACAAAAGTATGGATTCAGCTTTTAAAATTTATTTAAATATTGTATCTTCCCTCTATGCAACAGAAAAAACTTGTCGTATTTACCGGCGCAGGAATAAGCGCAGAAAGTGGGTTAAAAACCTTTCGTGATAGTGATGGTTTATGGGAAGGTTATCGGGTGGAAGATGTAGCCACTCCAATGGCCTGGCAAAAAGATCCCCATCAGGTGCTTCGTTTTTATAACGAAAGAAGGAAAAATATTCTGGAAGCCAATCCCAATGAAGCACATATTGGAATTGTAGCTTTGGAAAAGCACTTTGATGTGCATGTGATCACACAAAACATTGATAACTTACATGAAAGGGCCGGATCTAAGAATGTCCTTCATCTGCATGGAGAAATTTTTAAGATGCGGAGCGAAAAAAATGAATCATTGATTTATCCGATTAATGGCGATATTCAATGGGGCGATTTGGCCGAGGATGGCTCGCAATTACGACCTCATATTGTATGGTTTCATGAACAAGTTCCTATGCTTGAGCCTGCCATACGCATCAGCATGGATGCAGATTTGTTTGTTGTGATTGGAACCAGTTTGGTGGTATATCCTGCAGCTTCCCTTTTACAATACACAGCGCCATTTATTCCGGTATTTGTATTGGATAAAAAAATTCCGGCCATTTCCCGACAAGGGCCTTTGATCAAGATTGAACAACCGGCCACTGAAGGAATCCGTGAGTTGGAGCGATTACTTTTGACTGACTGGACGAATTAAGCCGGAAAGGTTTCAACAAAATCAATTCCATATTCGCTCAGTTCTTTCAGGATAGGCTTGTATACATCTTTACTGACGGGAATTTGAACGCCTACCAGATTTCGAAATTTCCCGGCCAAGAAATGTTTGGTAAAAATTGCCATAGGTAAACCAACGGTTTTGGCCATAGCGGTGTAGGTTTTATCCGTTCCGGTAACGATGAGTGAGCTGTGTAATTTGGCGTTAAGGTTTTTTCGTCCATACTCAAACTCATGATGCATCACGATCATGTCCTTGTCGGTATCTGCCATCGCCCATTTTCGCTCCAGGATATGTTGCAAAATTTCTGCACTCTTTTTACGCCCTTTTAAATCAATTTTAGCTTCAGAAAAAACTTCCAGCCATTCGATAAGTTCCACGGCTTCCCTACTTTTTTTTCCGATCTGTTTAACCCTTTCCTGGGGTGTATTTCCCTCCAGATGAGCAGAAGCTTGCATGAACCAGTCAAGATATCTCATATTGCCCATTAGATAATCTTTTTCTTCATCGGTCAGGCCCAATTGCACCACCGCATGCCATCCAATGCAAAAACTCTCATACCGAAGCGTGGCGCGCAACATCGTTTTTACTGAATGCAGACCATAAAGCTCCATATAACTCAAACTGTCCCGATTGGCATAAGCCGCAAGGGTACCCAATCCGGGGATCTTTATCTTTTCATACTCCGCAAAAAGATGGGTGTATTCCAGATGTTTCTGGAACCCACTAAGTTGAAATTCTGCACCGGATTTACCGGCCATAACGATATTTCGGGGATTCCATGAGATTTTATAATGCCATGGATTATCGTCCGATTCCGGAGCAACGAGTCCGCCACAATAGGACTTAAATGAATAAATTTCGCCACCCAGTCTTTCAACCTCATGAATAATTTTCATTGCACTCATGTGGTCGATGCCGGGATCCAATCCGATTTCGTTCATGAAGAGTAAACCGGCATCTCTTGCATCTCGGTGCAAGGCCTGAATTTCATCCGAAACATAGGAGGCGGTCACCAAATGTCTTTTTAACTCCAGACAATCTTTGGCTACAATAATATGGAGGGCTGGAGGTAAGAGCGAAACCACCATATTGGCATTGGCAATTAGTCTTTTTCGATGTTTTTCATCCGAAATATCAATTTGTACGGCCGTTCCAAAATCGGATCGACCCACTTTTTCGACGGCAGCATTGATATTGGCATCTGCCACAGTAACCTGCCATAACAGCTTGGGTGCATGCTCCAAAAGGTATCGAATCAGGTAGGAGGAAGACTTTCCTGCACCAAAAACTAAAATGTTGGTCATTTAGTTGGTATTTCTAGATTTAATGTACATTTGCAAAGGTATATCTATTAAATAAATCTCAGAATGAAAAAGCAAACATTCCGATTATGGGCGATAGCCTTTGTCTGTGCGTTGGCACTTAGCTCTTGTGCCACCAAGAAAAAGTATGGCTGTCCTGAACATATCTCTTTAAAACCACTGGTCGGTTTGTTCCATTAATATGCAATGGATTGATTTGAATGATTCGCTTCAGTTCAAGCAAATCTTAGAAGAAAGTCAGTTAAACCCCATTCTCATTTTCAAGCACAGCACCCGCTGTTCGATTTCGCATATGGCTAAGGCACGTTTGGAACGTACAGAATCTCCGCTTGGACTCCCCTTTTATTATTTAGACCTGCTTCGTTATCGGGAGATTTCGAATCAAATTTCTGATACGCTTCAGGTTGCTCATGAATCACCGCAAGTGCTTTTGATTCATCATGCCGATTGTGTGTACGATGAAAGCCATAGTGGTATCGATATGCAAGAAATTCATACTCAATTTATACAACTCACAAAAAAAGAATAATCATGAAAACACTTCATCGGAAAACCGTCTTTTCGTTTATTTTGTTCTGTCTCATTTCGAATGTTCCGCTTCGTGCGCAATACACCCATTATGAAGATACCTCCTGGGTTTCTTCTTTTAATTATTTAAGCAGTGCCAATTCGGTGAATAATGGGGTATTCTGGGATGATGACAGTTATTCCATTCCCATTGGATTTATGTTTAAGTTTTTTTTAGACAGCACCAATACCATTTATCTAGATGGTCAATTTGGTTCAGGGGCTATGTTATTGACTAAGCCCAGCACCATGTCTACTGTAAATATTTCAGGTATGATGCCTAATGGGTCTGATTTGCAGGACAAAGACACGAGTGAGATGGGAAGTTTTTCGCCCATTTCTTATGCGTTGACCGGCACTGCACCAGATCGGATTTTTAAAATGGAATGGAGAAACGCAGGTTTTTTTAATGGTATCTCCAATGGTGTTTACACAGATTCAACCAACTTTCAAATCTGGTTTCATGAAAATGGTCATATGATTGATGTAATATACGGACCAAGTAATTATGTTTCCCCTTTTGCTGATTTGTATGATGGCGGTCCGGGCCCTCTCATTGCAATTTTTGATTCGATCAATATCAGCGATTTTACCATGAAACATTTTTATTATTTAACGGGTTCACCATCGAACCCCACAATGGACTCTTTGGATGATTTTTCAAGCATTGCAACACCTCCGGGTTTAAATGGCCACGCGCAAAGCGGGAGGGTTTATCGATTTAAGCCCTATAAAGCGCCCGCGGTTAATGTGGGTTATACCTCCCAGATTTTGCAGCAATCACATGATATTCGCACCTATACAGGGCAGCCTACTTTGTTGATTGATATTTATAATCAGGCATCCTGGAAATATCGCATCATTTCAACACAAGGCGCAATGATTCAAGCAGGTCATTTGCAGTCAGGCTCCCAACAAATTTCTACGCAATCCTTGTCGCCGGGTACGTATCTCATCCAGCTGGAATCCGAAAACCGCCACTTTACTTACCGCTTTATGCGTTAGATCCAATTTTCAGGAAACTATTTAAAATCTGAAATGCCCGCAAGATGCCGATGATAACGGTATTCTGCGGGCTTCATTTTTTTGGCTGATTTCTTATTTCAATCAAAGCCAAATGACTATTTAGGTTATTTAAAGAGGTTTTGCAGCGCTCTCATTATCTTTGCGACCCTATGGCAGCAGATCAAAATAAATTACAGGCAATCATTTCTCATTGTAAGGAATATGGCTTCATTTTTCCATCCAGTGAAATTTATGACGGCCTTGGGGCAGTATACGATTACGGGCAATGGGGCGTGGAACTTAAACGCAATATCCGTGATTTATGGTGGAAGAGTATGGTTTACCAAAATGAAAATATCGTCGGGATTGATGATGCTTTTTTTATGCATCCAACAACCTGTAAAGCCAGCGGGCATATAGATATTTTCAGCGACCCCTTGATCGATAATAAGGATAGCAAAAAACGTTATCGGGTCGATCATTTGATCGAAGGTTTTGCGGATCAATTGGGTGCCGACTCTGAAGCGGCTAAGTCATTACTCGGCGAAATGGATTCCTTGTTGGCGAAAGATGATTTTGCAGGCCTGAAAGCCTTGATCGAAAATCATAAAATCCCATGTCCGGTGAGTAATACCTGCAATTGGACGGATGTACGACAATTTAATCTCATGTTTGGCACTCAATTAGGAAGCGTTGCCGAAGATGCGGACACCATTTATTTACGGCCTGAAACGGCACAGGGAATTTTTGTTAATTTTTTGAATGTACAGAAGACGGCTCGCATGAAAATTCCTTTTGGTATTGCTCAGGTTGGGAAGGCGTTTAGAAATGAAATTGTAGCGCGCGGATTCATTTTCAGGATGCGCGAATTCGAACAAATGGAAATGCAGTTTTTTGTTCGACCCGGTACGCAACAACAGTGGTACGAACATTGGAAAAAGACCAGAATGCAGTGGCACCTTGAAATGGGAATTCCGGCGGATAAATATCGGTTTCATGATCACGTCAAGTTAGACCATTATGCAGATGCCGCCTGCGACATTGAATACGAATTTCCGATGGGATTTAAAGAAGTTGAGGGGATACATTCTCGAACGGATTTCGACTTAAAACAACATCAAGAGCATAGTAAGAAAAAGTTGCTGTACTTCGATAATGATATTGATGAAACGACCGGTAAACCTTTTGGAAATTATGTGCCGTATGTCATTGAAACTTCTATCGGTTTGGATCGAACGATACTGATGGTATTGAGTGAGGCCTATGTTGAAGAGGATTTGAGTACTGATGAAAAACAGGACAGCCGTGTGGTTTTAAAATTCCCACCCAAGTTAGCACCCATTAAATTGGCTATTTTCCCATTGATGAAAAAGGATGGTTTACCCGAAATTGCACGTGAACTCATGCATGAATGTCGCGATTATTTTTTCTGTTTTTATGAAGAAAAAGATGCCATTGGTAAACGATACCGACGTATGGATGCCATTGGTACGCCTTTCTGTGTAACGATTGATCATCAAACCAAAGAGGACCAAACTGTAACCATTCGATACCGTGACAGTATGGAACAAGAAAGAATTCACTTATCACAAGTTAAGGAAATGGTGATAAAAGGTTTAAAATAGCCTACTCAACCCAAATTCTGTCTCGTCTGTTTAGACGAGAGGTTACCAAATTTGGATTTTTCGGAATGACATAACGCTAAAAATTTGGTAATACACTCAGTAAAGAACCGGATACAAAAACTCTTTGAATTAGAATGGGTTAATTTATTCGCGAACAGGAATCGATTCAGGCTAATTTGAATATCGGTCGGAGTTTAATATCCTCATGCAAGTGTATTTAGGGCTTGCTGATTAACGTGAAAATAGTTGATTCCAGTACATGATGGAGT
>DAIRSC010000083.1:0-8813 GCA_036804585.1 Chitinophagaceae bacterium | reverse complement strand
GCGATTTTTTTTGTTACTCCCCTCAGAGCCATCTGTTTTAGCTACAGAAAGATTAACCGAGCGCAATTCCTCGACCAAAAGTGCCAGATCTTTTTCTTGGGTTCGCGGACGCAAGCCGGACAAACGTTCGGTTAAAACGTCGTAGAGATTATTTGGCGTTATGCCTGGGATAAAGGCGCCTTCTTCAGCAAGAGAAATTTTTCCCGTATCTTCTGAAACAACTAAGACCAGTACATCTGCTTGCTCGTAAATACCCATAGCGGCTCTGTGCATTGTTCCCAAATGTTTTCCTTGAAATCTTGTCGTTAAACTCAAAGTCAAAATACACCGAGCTGCTTCAATAACGCCGTTGTGAATGACAATTGCACCGTCATGCAAAGGAGATTTCGGATTAAAAATGGAAACAAGCAATTCTTTAGAAAGCTGCGCCTGAAGGGGAATACCGGTTTCAATAGTCATTTTGATATTGGTGGAGCGAGCGAAAACAATCAGCGCACCGGTATGTTTTTCCGACATTTCTATGGCAGCACGGGCAATTTCATCCAAGGTCTCATTCAATTGTGAGCGGGTAAATACACTAAAAACAGGCGAACGAACAATCAGTAAAAGCACCCTACGTATTTCTAGCGAAAACAACACCACAAATGCCAATAGCCTTATACCACCGAGAGTACGAAGAATTAAATTTAACAACCGCAAATGAAACGCTTCTGTCAAAAAATACACGCCCAATATCACGACTATAGCATAAAATATCTGCACAGCAACGGTGTTTTTCACTGTTTGATAGAGAAAATACAGCGTCAGTGCAACGATAAGAATATCAATTACATCAATAATCGTTACGCTAATAAACCATATTCGGAAGAGTTCAACCATAAAGATAAGCAAGAAAACGTAGCGGGAAGCAATGCCGAACAACTGCCACGAAGAGTGATTATTCGCCTAACGCAAATGTACTGTTTTTTTCGTTACACGAAAAAAGTTCTTGACTTTTTTTCCGGAGAGTCGTATTTTTGTATTCTTCTTTTGCTACAAAGCAAACTAATTCCGGAATAGCTCAGTTGGTTAGAGCATCTGACTGTTAATCAGAGGGTCACTGGTTCAAGTCCAGTAGAAGGAGCAAGAAAAATCCACTCATGTATGAGTGGATTTTTTTGCAAGTCATAGCAGGGCGAGAAGTTTATCCCGCATAAGAACTTGTGCGAAGAATGAGCTACAAGATCTGATGCGGGAAGCCCAGGTCGGGGAGTAAGAAAGTAAAAAGCCTCACAGCAATGTGGGGCTTTTTTGTGTTTACATGCTTGGGGCAATTGCATATTCCGCCTAAACAAAATAAATTGATGAATTTTGGCGAATTATAAATACTAATCAATAAACAGAACATCCATTCCCAAATGACTATGAACTAATTCTTTACTGTATTCGTTTTCCTTGATTCCATGAGAAGTAATTAGCGTAACAAAAATATTTTTTCGGGTTTTGGTATGTTGTTGTAGCGCTGCGATTTTATTTTTTAGATTCAGATAATATGATTAATCAACTGTAAAAACAGCATTATAAAACTTCATTTCACACAATTGCATAACATTATCGCTTCGGTCAATCAATAGATCGACTTGGGCATTTTCATTAAACCAACTGCTGCTCGTTGTATAAATAGCATCTATTCTCAACGCCTTTTTGATTTGTTGAATATGTTTAAGGCAAATCGTTTCAAAAGCAAACCCAGACCATGAGAGATAGGATTGTGTTGTATATAGTTTTTGCCAAGTCCCATCTCCACCATTCTTATTATTGTCAAGAAACTTTAGGTAAAATCTAGCATATTCATCGGATAAGCGATAAAGGGTGAGCTGTTTCTTATTCTGATAGTATGGATAATCCGTTACAAAGCCAGATTCAATTAACTCTTCAAGTTTTGAAGAAAAATCACCACTAGACGACATTTTACATTGATTTATTAATTCATTTCTCGTGAGTCCTTTATTTGATTTTGCCAACGTTTTTATAAGTTTCATGTGCCGTTCAGAGTCGTCAAATAGCGAAGCAAACAACTGGTTAAACTCATCGTTTAATACACCATCTTTACTAAAACATAACTTATCAATATTTTGAGATGCACTCAACCCTTTATTCAGTTTTTCTAAATAGTGTGGCACCCCACCTAAAGCCATATAAATCTGTATCACGTCATAACGAGTGAATTTTATACCATTCTTTAACAAAAACGCTTCCGTTTCATATAGATTAAATGGAAGCAAACGTATTTTTCTCGTGATTCTATTATGCAGCCCGCCTTTATTTTTTATAATTTTCTGAACCATATAGGAAGCAGCTGAGCCACAAATAACCACAATCAAATCATTCCTTTTGGTGCAATAGGTATTCCAAAAGTTTTCAAAAGCCATTAAAAACTTCGATTTGGGAGTAGCTATCCAGGGAAATTCATCGATAAATATTACTTTCTTAGTTCCTGATTTAAATTTATCCAAATACGATTCAAGCATCGTGAATGCTTGAAACCATGATTTAGCAGTCTCTAATTCTGTTCTCTTTGTTCTTTTGACGAGCTCCTTACTGAAAGTTTCAAGTTGATCTTTTAGTGAGCCACCATATAATCCTGACATTTCAAAAACAAGGCTAGCCTTAAAGTATTCACGTATCAGATATGTTTTGCCAATTCTTCTTCGTCCGTATAGGGCAATTAGTTCAGACTTATCATTATCAATGGCTTCTTTCAGCAGAGCCTGCTCCAAATTTCTTCCAATTATTTTACCCATAAAACAACTTATAACTCGCCAAAAATCCAAAATAAAATAAGTTTTGGCGAACTATAAAATAATTTCACCATATTCTTTAACCAAAACGAAACGATTTGATCTTAGCCCATAACTGAGCTTTACCAATATTATCAAGCTGGATTTATACCAAAGTCGCATAAACCCTCAATTCATCCCAGAATTGGTTCGAGAATAGACCACATTGGGGAGCAGAAACGAGAGTGACTTCAATGTGAGGTCCCTTTTTTTAATTGGTTTAATTGCCAACCCATTTTAGGGGTTGCTGTTTAACGTACAAGTATTTGATATCATTACATTCTGATGTGAATTTCGTTTATTTTAATGCACAACAATTTTTCATATCTCTTCAATAAACTTGCACTTCATTTCTTAATTTTCACATCTCACTGGCATCTTCAGTTTTGGCGTCATCGTCCCAGGTGGAATGGTACTATCCCTGGAACGCTTCCTTAAATTTGAAGCGCCTATGAGATAATCATCAAGCCCTAACTTATTTGAATTGATCATTTGAATACAAGGTTTGTGAAAAGTCTTCGCTTTTTTGTATACTTCCGGATTCTGAAATTCAAACCAGCAGTCGTTTTAGAGCGATCACGAGAAACAGCATGAGAATAAAGAAAAAAAATCAGCGTGAGAATTCGGTTTCGAGCTACGCTTTCCACGCTCATTTTCACGCTGATTTTTTGTTACCCCACCTGGATTCGAACCAAGACTAGCAGGACCAAAACCTGATGTGCTACCTTTACACCATGAGGCAATACCCATTCGGTCATCGACCTAAAGGATTGCAAATATATAGTCAACTTTTATTTTGAACAAATCGACTTACAAGAAATCTGATATTTTTAATACCACAGTTTCAATTTCTGCAATGGTATTGTGTTTGCTGAAGGAAAATCTTATCGGAACGAGGCTTTTACCCGGGTGAAGTGCTTTAATCACTTGGCTGCCTCCCTGTGCACCGCTGCTGCAAGCCGAACCCCCTGAAACGCAAATACCGGCAATATCGAGCTGAATACTGAGCATTTCACTACGTTCATTCAAAGGAAATGCAGCATTTAAAACAGTATAAAGACTACGTTCGCTGGTATCTCCATTAAATTGAATATCCGGTAAGGCCTCACGCAGTTTTTCTAACATACTATCTTTTAAAAATCGAATGTATACCGCATCTTCATTGTGGTGTTCCATACTCAATTCAAACGCTTTGACAAACCCAACTATACCTGCCACATTTTCTGTTCCGGCTCGCATATTCCGCTCTTGCCCTCCTCCGTGGATGAGGGGTTTAATTTGAACATCATGATTGATATACAACAACCCGCTTCCTTTTGGCCCATGAAATTTGTGGGCCGAAGCGCTTACAAAATGGGTCTTGGTTTTTTTTAAATCTAAATGAAAATGGGCCATGGTTTGAACTGTATCCGAATGAAAAAGAGCCTGATACTTTTCGCAAAGTTCACCAACATAAACAATATCCGTAATATTTCCGATTTCGTTATTGGCATGCATCAGACTAACCAAGGTCTTCTCTTTAGAAGAAGCCAGCTTTTGTTCGAGGTCTACGAGGTCTATATGTCCGTCATGGGTTAAAGCCACATAACTTACTCGAATCAGACCAAGTGACTGAAGAAATTGAACATTGTATAAAGTGGCATGATGCTCGATGGGTGAAGTAATGATATGACGAATACCCAAATCACGAACGGCACAATGAATTACGGTTGTTGTGGATTCTGTTCCGCCTCCGGTAAAAAATAGTTCTCCCGGCTTTACATGCAGATATTCGGCCAATAATTTCCTGGATTGCTCCACTGCGGTGCGGGCTTCACGCCCATAAGAATGGATAGAAGAGGCGTTCCCAAATTGCTGGCCCAGGTATGGCATCATTGATTCCAAAACCAATGGATCCATTGCGGTAGTAGCGGCATTATCGAAATAAATTCTGTTCATCATGGGCAGCGAAATTAATGTAAACTCCTTGTTTAATTTGATAAAAAAAGCCGCAACTAAAAGAGTTACGGCTTAAAAGGTTTAATCAAAAGCCTTGTATTTAATTGCCCAAATAATTTTTTAATAATTTACTGCGCGAAGTAGTGCGTAATTTGGTGATGGCCTTGTCTTTAATCTGGCGCACTCTTTCACGGGTAAGACCAAAACGATCTCCAATATCTTCTAGGCTCATTGGGTGTTCAACCCCGATGCCGAAAAATAATTTTAAAACATCTTTTTGACGCTCAGTGAGGGTGCTGAGCGAACGTTCTATTTCATCCCGAAGTGATTCATTGTGTTCCAATTCAACGTCTGTGCTAATCGCATTAGGGTTGTTTAAAACATCCAACAGCGTGTTTTCCTCTCCATCTATAAAAGGGGCATCTACACTTACGTGACGTGCTGCCACGCCCAAAGTTGTTTCTATTTCTTCTGTATTGATATCCAGAATAAGTGCTAATTCCTCTGCAGAAGGCTCGCGTTGAAATTCTTGTTCTAACTGGGAATATGCTTTGTTGATTTTATTGGTCAGCCCCACTTTGTTGAGGGGTAAACGCACAATACGGCTTTGTTCTGCAAGCGCCTGTAAGATAGATTGACGAATCCACCAAACGGCGTAGGATATAAATTTAAAACCCCGGGTTTCATCAAAACGCTGAGCTGCTTTGATGAGTCCGAGGTTTCCTTCATTAATCAGGTCACTGAGTGATAATCCCTGATTCTGGTACTGCTTGGCCACTGATACAACGAATCGCAGATTGGCTTTTGTTAATTTTTCGAGGGCTCTTTCGTCGCCTTGTTTGATTTTAACCGCCAGATTGACTTCTTCTTCCGGGGTTATCAAATCCACTTTGCCGATTTCCTGGAGGTATTTCTCCAGAGATTGGCTTTCTCTGTTTGTTATGGACTTTGTGATTTTAAGTTGGCGCATTGACATAGTCGTTGTAGTTGTTTTTCGTTAGAGAAAGTTTTAGATATGTTAAAAATCAAAGAAACCAGAAAATGAACCACAAGGGTCGCTAAGCAAATGTATTGTTAAAGCCAATACGTCCCAAATATTTTTTATAGGATTTCATCCGGATGTTTAAAAGTTCAACAAGATAAAATTTTGACAATTCAATTTTTTTTATATCATTGTACCGATTAGAGCATGATATATGGCAAAACGAGAAAAGTATTCAATGGAATTTCAGGTACGATGTTCACCGGCGATCTTGTATGAGTTCCTTTCAACCCCATCCGGCCTCGGAGAATGGTTTGCAGATAAGGTGAAACAAAAAGAAAATCGCTTCCAGTTTTTATGGAAGGGCAGTGTGGAAGAAGCCGATATGATTGCTGCCGAAGAAAACGAATATGTCGTTTATCGTTGGGATTGGATGGATGAACAGGAATACTTTGAATTTCGAATTGAAAAAAGTCCGGTTACCAATGAAACCCTTTTGACCGTTACCGATTTTGCCGATAAAAAGGAAATTGCTGATCAGGAAAGATTATGGGAAGCGCAGATTCATGATCTTAAACATCGCGTTGGAAGCTAATTCTTTTTTTAACGAATTTGTACCAAAGACGTATCTGCATTCAGCTACCTTTGCCTAATAACTCAGGCCATTTTGAAGGTTCTTGACAAATTTATTATTCGTGCATTTTTACCTCCATTTGCCGGAGCCTTTATGGTTACCTGGTTCATCTTTATTATGCAATTTATGTGGGTATGGATCGATGAATTTATCGGTAAAGGACTAGATACACTCACCATTCTGCAATTTCTGGGTTTGTTGTCTACAACCCTGGTGCCAATCGCATTACCGCTTGGCATTCTTTTCGCTGCATTGATGACTTTCGGGAATCTTGGCGAAACTTCTGAATTGGTTGCGGTCAAGTCATCCGGGGCATCGATTGTCAGGTTTTTTAAACCCCTTCTAATGCTTATTGTTGTGATCACACTTTTTGCTTTTTTGTTCAACAATTATATCATTCCCCGTGCTCAGTTAAAAGCAACGAGATTGTTGTATGATATTCAAAATAAAAAACCGGTTGTTGCAATTAAGGCCGGACGATTTTATAAGGATATACCCAATACAACCATTTATATTTCCCGAAAAGATGCGGATGACATCACGGTCCATGATATCAAAATTTATGACCATACTTCAGGAAGAGGGAATGATAAAATGACTATTGCTGAAAAAGGCAAAATGTATGTTTCCCCGGATAAACGTTATCTCATTTTTGAACTTGAAAATGGTTGCCGTTATGAAGATAAACTTCCAAAAGGGAAGGATGAGCACGAGCAAATCCGATTCGGATTCCGCTATTGGAAAAAGGTTTTTGACTTAAGCGATTTTAAGATGCCTAAAACCGATGAGAATTATTTCAAAACTCTTCGCGGGGTAATGCCCGTTGAACAAATCGCCAAACAAATCGATACATCGCAAAAGGCTTTAAGGAAACAACATGAAAATAATAAGGCTCTGCTCATGCCGGGTATTGCGTATGTAATTTGGGATACTGCAAAAAATCAAAAAGTCGTCTTGCCCCGAATTTCTGCGAAAATGGGAATAAAAGATACCGGACTGATTTGCTTGATACCGGATAGCCTGAAAAAGCGGGTGATAAACACCGCTGAAATTGCCGCCAGAGGTGTAAGAAGTATGATGGAAATCAATAAGCAGAATCAACATCTGCAAGAGATTAATTTGAATGAAAATTACATCGAAATGCATAAAAGATTTACCATCCCTTTCGCCTGCATTTTGTTATTTTTAATTGGTTCAGCGCTAGGTAGTATTATTCGAAAAGGGGGTATTGGTATGCCTTTTATAGCAGCAGTCGTTTTTTTTATTATTTACTATTTCCTGAACACAATCGGTGAAAAAATTGCGAAAGAACAATTAGTGCCTGTGTGGTTTGGATTGTGGATGCCATCCGTGTTGTTAATCCTGTTAGGTATTTTTTTAATGTACAAAGCCAATGTGGATTCTCCATTATTAAACAAGGAGTGGTATTATCGTACATTTGGACATGTCATCGAGCGGTTTAAAGCAAAGAAAAATAATGTTTAACTTCATCATTTCTTTTTTACGTAAACACCCCTGGTTTTATTTGCCCTTTATGATTTGGATGGTGGTGGGTGGTGTACTCTTACTTTCATTTACACAGGAACAGTTATTTTTTGCCATCAATGAACGTCATTCAGCTTTTTTCGACCGACTGATGCCCGCTATAAGCGCTTATGGCAGAGGCGATTGTATTAGTATTGTTTTAGTCAGCCTAATACTTATACCGGCTTTGCGCCACAAATGGTATATCATCACAGCTATTGTTTTCGGTATCTTGATTTCCGTGCCCATTTATTTTTTGAAATTATGCTTTGGATGTCCCCGACCAATTACTGTTTATGGTCTTGAAAGGGTTCACACTGTTTCGTGGCTTGAAAACCTTCATAACAACAGTTTCCCATCAGGGCATACCATAGGTGCTTTTGGATTTTTTCTGTTTGTGTCGTTTTGGTTACCCATACAGCATCGAAGATGGGCTTTTGTTTTTTTTCTTTTGGCTTTGTTGGTGGGTATTTCCAGATTATATCTCGGTCAGCATTTTTTTAAAGATATTTATTATGGAAGTCTGATCGGTGTAAGTATTTGCACCCTCATTTATTTAGCCGGAACTTATTATTTTCAACCAAAATCTCTGCGTTCATGAAACAGAAGATTGTTGCTCTGATTCCCGCCCGATATGCCGCCTCACGATTTCCGGGAAAATTGATGAAAGTGTTAAAAGGCAAAACCATTATTCGTCGAACATTCGAAGCGGTTCAAAAAAGTGCTTTGTTTGATGATGTAGTGGTGGTTTGTGATGATGATAGCATTGAACATGAAATTCAGTCAATCGGAGGCACTACTTTTCGCAGTAGCCGGGAGTTTGAATGCGGGAGTGATCGATTCGCTGAGGCGGCGGCATAGTTGGAGGCTGATGTGAGTGTAAATGTGCAAGGTGACTAACCTTTTATTGATCAGG
>DAIRSC010000082.1:0-8987 GCA_036804585.1 Chitinophagaceae bacterium | reverse complement strand
ACGTTCCATCAGGGCCGAATCTTTTTGGATGGCCTCTTTCTCTTTTTTTAGCCTTTCCACTTCCTTTTCCAGATATTCAATTTTAGCATTCATTTCATTCAGTTCCTTTTTTTGTTTGTATAAGGAAAGCAAATCATATTGGGCAAAGAAAAATACCCATATTACGAACGCAATAGTGAGGAGGAAGAATTTATTCTTAACGAGTTTAAGTAAGAACATCCGGATTAAACAAATTAAGCAGCTTTTGTGTCTGCAGATTGTTTCTTACGATATGCGGTAGTCATTTCGAGAGAGATCGCACTTTTATCCATTTTGACTACGGTGTTTCTATCTAATTCAACCGATAAAGTACCATCGTCGTTTATTCGAACAATTTTGCCATAAAAACCTGCTGTCGTAACAATGGTATCTCCAACTTGTGTATTGTTCGAAAATTCTTTTTGTTCTTTGGCGCGTTTCATTTGTGGGCGTATCATAAAAAAATACATCACCGCAATCATGGCAACCATAAAAAAAACACTGTTCATCGGATTCGGTTTATCGCCTGTTCCGAGCATTAAAAATAAATTTGCTAATTGTAACATACTGATAAAATATCACCAAAAGTAATTCTTTCCGAAGGATAATTATCAAATAGAAGTCGAAACTTTTTCAGCTTCTAACCAAATACTCATCGTACTTCCGCCTGAATATAAATTTCTTGTTCGGCAGGTTCAGCATTTGATTGAATCACGACAGATTTTTCGTTATATCCCCGTTTGCCTGTTGAATTAAAACTAACCTGAATGCTGGATTTTTCGCCGGGATTTATTGGTGCTTTGGGGAATTGTGGAACGGTACATCCGCACGAGGCTTTGGCCGACGCAATCAGCAAATCCTTGTTGCCGGTATTGGTAAATTCAAAATCGTGACTCACAATTTCCCCTTCCTGAATAGGTCCAAAATGATAAATGGTATCAATAAATGTAAGGATGGCTTTTTTTTGAAGACCCGAATCAACGGGTTTCATGGAAGCTTCATTATAAACCAAATCTGCCGATAATTTGGGCGATCTATTGCTGTCGGAGGATGATATGGTTTGATTGGAATTGTTTCCCGAACACCCCAACAAGGAGCCCCCCAAAACCAATATCACCAGGGGCCCGAATTTAGTCAAACTATTTTTTCTTAACATAGTCAGTTTTTGTAAGTTTGTTTTGATCTGCTAATTGTTTTCGAACGTTATCCAATAATCCGTTCACAAATTGCCCACTTTGCGGGGTGCTGTATGATTTAGCAATATCGATATATTCGTTGATACTCACTTTGAGCGGAATACTCTCAAAGTATAACATTTCACATACTCCGAGATGTAGAAGAATGAGATCAATCACCGCTACACGATCAGCATCCCAGTTCATGAGGTTGGGTTCAATCAAACTAAATACGTATTCTTTTTTGTCGTAGTATGCTGATAATAATTCATGTGCAAATTCACTTTTATCTGCACTCAGTAATTTGGTAAATGAAAAATTTTCAGGTCGAGACCACAGCAGCGGGAACCATTGATAAATCATCTCCGCGTCGCTGTACCTATTGATGTATTTATCGGCCATAAATTGGCAGGAGTCTTCATTTTCGAATAAAGCAATCCGACTGATATGATTGAGAATTTCAATTTCATCTTCCATTTTTCGGTTCGGATCGGCAGTGTATCGAACATATTCCGGGGTATCGATAATTTGGCTAAATAGCTGGCGAATCCATTCGTTTTCAAATAATAAATGAATATGGTGGTCTTTGACAATCTTATTAAAAGAAGAATTGCATTTGAGCTTTTGTAAAACCAGGTTGCCGGACAATTTGGTGCTGATGCTCAGGTCGGCGCTGGTGGGTAAATGTTTGGATGCTTTTTGTTGGGCATAAATTAGCACGTATTCCGCAACCAGATAATTCAGGTGACAACATGCCGCAAATAGTGCGTGAGACTGTTCAAATTTATGATCTAATGAAGAATGAAGTTTTTTCACATCCGGTGAATCTTCTTGCATTCCCGCTTCAAAAATGGTTTGAAATACTTTGATTCGGATGTTTCGTCTGCTTATCATAAAATTTAAGAACTTTTCGGGCCAGCGAAGGTAATGAAATTTATCAGAAAGCCATGATTCACCATGGTGTAAACATAGATGTGGGTTCAATGGCCAAAGGTTACATATAAAATTAACGTATTTGATTTTAAAAATATTTATATGTAATTGATTTTCATTTTATTAGACATTATAAAATATCCGTTAAAGATACATAATTTTTTGTAATTTTTTAAGGTGAATGCTAATAATTGCAAGAAAAATATGCTGATTTTACATGGTTAAAGATTCCTAAATACACTACTAAACTACGCTTTCATATGCTTAGTGACCATTGCAAAAGTCATTTGGTAAAAAAAAATCAAACTAACGCAGAAATTAGAAGCCAAATGACTTAGCTAATTATTTTTGATCATTCTGCAACGGTCTCGTTTAGTTAACAACAGCCCCAGGGTGAAAATCGATGAGGAGTTCAAAATTTTATGCTTAGGAATCGATTTGCAGAATATGCTTTGTTCCATTAATTTTCCCGACGGCCTGACTCACGTCTATGAGTTGATTGTTTATTTGATTAAAAAGTTGAATACTCTATACACGTGTGCGCCTATTCGTTGAACAAAGGCCTTTGGAATTTGGAAGGTGATTTAGAGTTCTTTGTGAGTTGTATTCGAAATCAAAACAAAAAGGGGCTGAAGGAATACGCCAATAAGTGCATTGACCTGGTCTATATTTAGGGGCTGCTGTTTAACGTGAAAGCAATTGATATCATTGCATTTTGGTGTGAATTGTCCTCATTTAAATGCATGGTAATTTTTCATATCGTTTCAATAAGCTTGCAGTTTTTCTCTGATTTTCACTTCTCACATGCATCTTCAACTTTGGCATTATTGTCCAAGTGCTGTCCATCACGTGCGGAACTATCCCTTGAATGCTTCCTTAAATTTGAAGCGCCAGTGAGATAAGCAGCAGCCCCAATTATAACAGAAATTATGAAATGGACGTGATTTCTGATTGTATTGTAAAAGGAAATGCATACGGCGTAAGATTTGAAAGTGCCTTAAGTGGTAATTATATCATTGCTGAAGAATCGCCACGATTTAGTTATACGGAAGTGATTTTTGCAACTTTCTCCGGTAGGGGTGCTTATAGTTTTTTGACTAAAGAGGTTGGTTTTAATAAGGCTAACGAAATTATTTATGCCAATAAAACCTATACCGCGGCTGATAAACATCAAATGGGTATTATCGACCGAGTTTGTGATGATGGGCTGGGGTGGCATAAATGAACATGGATGTCATCAAAGGAAAGCTGAATGAGCAGGTTGGTAATCCGTTTAAAAATATTTGTAACCTGGTTTCTAATAAGGAATTACCAGATGTTGTGGAGGTATGGATAGAAAAGGCGTTCAACTTGAACGAAACCAATTTAAGTTGAATGATGAAAATTGCCAATTCCCAAAAACGTAAAGTCACTGATACCATTAGCAAAAATGCTGAAGTGGAAGTGGAGGAGATCAAGATTGCCGAAATTAATTCTCTCACCAATAGTTCATTTTAGCCTATATGATGTAGTTAGAAATAAGTGTGTAAACAAATATTGGCCATTTTTCGGGTCGCCTCTAACTATCATGTCAGCTGTTTGGTGTAACTAAATTGAACAGCGTGTGGATATTAACAAATGTTAATGATTTGGATATTAGATACAATCCGGCTTATATTCACCACGTAAAATCAAAAAAAATAACAAAAATGAAAAAAATTCTTTCCATTTCGCTGGCCCTGGCGCTCTTCGTTGGATTTACGGCTTGTAAGAAAAACAACTCAAATACTTCGGGTACCAATCCAGTTTGGACAGCACCTGTGGTTACTGAACCAGTGGCTTCAAACCCATTAAAGGATGTAGGTCCTGTTCCAACTTCCTTTGTTAAAAAGGTAGTTGTTGAGGAATTTACCGGTGAGTGGTGTGGTGCATGCCCGAGCGGTGCTGCTGATTTACATGATATTGTTACAAGTTATCCCGATAAAGCTTACGCAGTCGCTATTCATAATGCAAATGGTGGTTCAGACCCTTATGAGGTTTCATTCTTCAACCAATTGAATGCTATGTTAGGTCAGCATACCTCTTATCCCGGTGCAAACATCGATCGCGTTAAATCTTCTGGAAGTTGGAAAAGTGAAGTAGATGCCCGTTTAAAAACATCTGTGAATATGGGAATGGCCTTAGTTTCCAAAACGTCAGGTGATAACGTGAATCTGGATATTTATTTCGGTCAAACTACTACCATCACAAAAGATTTGAAATATACCATCTATTTGATTGAAAATAATTTACCACAGTCTGCTCAAGGTCAAACAAGCGCAGGTCCTGGTTATATGCATGAGCACGTTTTCAGAAATTATTTGAATGCGAACATGCAAGGTGATGATTTCACTTGGACCGGTGGTCAGAAATACACGAAATTGAGTTTGAAAAACCTCAATATCGCTGGTCAGTATAAAGACAAAAACAATATGAAATTGTTGGTCATTGTACACACACCTGGTAAGGTAGGTGACGCTGGTGTTGAAATCGTTAATGCCCAAGAATGTGGATTGAACGAAATTAAAAAATGGAATTAATTTTTTTTGAAATATTGGAAAGCGCTCTTTTTAGGGCGCTTTTTTTGTTTTAAAGAAGTAATTTTACCATATGCAACTCAGTTTTACAGAGGAGAATTATTTAAAATGCCTCTATCATTTTACTGCTGAAATAGGATGCTCTTCTACCAACACCAAAAATATCTCCAATGAGTTGAATGTGAAACCGGCAACCGTCACTTCTATGATGAAAAAGCTGAAGGAAAAATGCCTCGTTGACTATGAAAAATATGGTAAGGTACGCTTGACGGATTCAGGAAAAAATACCGCAATTCAATTAATACGTAAACACCGATTGTGGGAGGTGTTCCTCGTAGAAAAATTACAATTCAGCTGGGATGAGGTACATGAGGTGGCTGAACAATTGGAACATATTCAATCTCCCAAACTCATTGATCATTTGGATGCATTTTTGGACCACCCCGAAACAGCTCCGCATGGTGACCCTATTCCAAACCCTCAAGGGAATATCAAACATCTCGATCGCCGGAATCTGACTGAAGCACAAGAAGGTGAACTATGTGAACTGGTTTCGGTAGATGACTCTCACTCTGATCTTTTGCTTTTTTTGCATGAAATGGAGATTCATTTACATTCAAAGATGGTCATCCGTCGAAAGATTTCTTTCGATGGATCCTTATTGGTACAATTGGAAAAAGGGCAGGAAATTATGCTATCCGATAAAATGGCTTCGCAACTGATGATACGCTAAATGAACAAAAAAAGAGATGTCCACTAAATCGAAACGAAAATACCTGCAATACCTGAATCCGCTTGAATTGCTCCAAACGAAAAAAATTCTTCAGAGTAATCCGACTATTACTGAAAAGAAATCGACACTTCAGGAATCTCAACTGAGTTTATACAGTTATAACGAAGGTCATTGTGACATACAGGAGCATGCTTCTGTGGAACATATTTTGCATTTAACCAAAAAAGCAAATATGAATCATTGGCTGAATTTGGATATCATCAATAGTGAAACAGTGGAAGGAATTGCCTCTAAACTGGGTTTGCACAATTTGCTGATTGAAGACATTTTAAATGTTCACCAAAGGCCTAAAATTGATGAGTTTGAAGATGCATTCAGTATGGTGATGCAGATGCTTTACTTTAATGAACAGAAAGGAACTATAGAAAGCGAACAGGTGAGCTTTGTTTTAAAAAATGGACTCTTACTGAGCTTTCAGGATGATGCTGCCCGTGATTTGTTCAATGCAATCAGAGCGCGATTAAAAACTACCGGTTCGAAGCTAAGAAATTCTGGAACGGATGCTCTGTTATATGCCCTGGTGGATGCCATTGTGGATCATTATTTTATTGTTTTGGAGAAAGTTGGGCATTTGATTGAAAAATTAGAAGAAGAAATTACTTCAGAAATGCAGGATCACTATATGATGAACCGCATAAACACTTTGAGAAAAGAATTGATTTTTTTTAAACGGAATGTGGAACCGGTTCGCGAAATGATCAATAATATTTTAAGGACCGATAATCCGATGATTACTGATAATCGTAAAAAGTATTTTAAGGATATTTACGATAATACTTTGCATGTGAACGACCTCACTGAAAACTATCGCGATATTATCAACAGCATACGCGATTTGTATTTAAGTCAAATGAACCTGAAGATGAACGAAGTGATGAAGTTTTTGGCTATTGTAACTACATTACTGGCACCGGCAACGGTGATTGGGGGGATTTTCGGAATGAATTTCGATAAGATTCCATATCTGCATCATCAAAATGGATTTTGGATTGCTAGTATTTTTATGATCCTCATTCCGGTTATCATGTTGGTTTATTTTAGAAGAAAAGGATGGTTCTGAAAAAAGATTTTGAAACGGTCAACTTGTCCATTAACTTTGCATCGGCAAGTCTTATACGGCCAGCTCCTGTTAATCCTCCAGGGTGGGAACACAGCAAAGGTATACGGTTGTAGCGGTGCGATATAAGTAACTTGCCATTTTTTTTCTTTTATCCATTCAGAGCCTTAAAATTTTGTTAGTCCGCTTCATTTTTTTTCGGATATCGTGAATGATTGTAATTTTGATCATATAAATAAAAAAACATGAAAAAAGTCATTTTATCCTCTCTCGCACTGGGTTTGGTTTTTACCATTCAGTCATGCGGTGAAAAAGCAATGGACCCGGCAGCGGTTCAGGCAAAAGTAGATTCGCTGGCTGCCATAAAAATGCAAGAAATCCAGGCAAATGCTGCTGTAGAATGTGAAACCCGCATGACGACTGAGTTAAAGTCAATGACCGATTCAATGGTCAATGCGATGCAAATGGCCAAGTCATCAAATTAATTTTTAAACGTTCAAAATTACTACAATGAAAAAAGTACAATATATCCTTGTTCCGGTATTGGCCGGTTTGATGTTTACCGCTTGTAATACAGAGGTAAAAGGTCCTTCACAAGCTGAATTGGATACCCAGGTAGAAGCCAAAGTGAAATCTGAAGCGGAAAGATTAAAAGCAGAATGTGATAATAACCTGATGACTGCTGCTAAAGCTCAAGCTGATAGTATAATGGCCAAAGCAGCTAATCGTAAAGCACCTGTTGCAGCGCCTAAACCAGCACAGGTGAAAAACAACACCCCTAAAAATAATCCGCCGAAACAAACTACTCCGGCTCCACCACCACCACCAAAACCAGCAACAGTTGGAAATGGCAAACCTAAAATGAGCGGTGCTGGAGATGCCAATGAAGTTGGAAATAGCAAACCTAAAATGAGCGGAACAAAAGACGAGCAAGGAAAAAACGATAACTCAAAAGTGGGTAATGGTAAACCTAAAATGTCTGGCAATCAATAGTCAACAAACCATCTTATGTTAAATGGCTGCCTGAAAGGGCGGCTTTTTTGTTTTATTGAGTGGACCTAAAACTGGTTTTTCCACATCATACTTTCGACTGGTTTGTTGGGCTGCCCGCTGTATTTTGCACCTGATTTATTGTTGTATTTAACTTCAATTTCGCCATCAACCGGAAAATAAATGAGCTGACCAATAGGCATGCCGGCATAAATACGTACCGGTAATTTAACGGAAATTTCCAAGGTCCAGTTTCCACAAAAACCAACATCACCTTTACCCGCCGTGGCGTGGATATCAATGCCCAAGCGACCAGTGCTGGATTTGCCTTCCAGGAAAGGAACATGATTGTGGGTTTCGGTATATTCTTCGGTGACACCTAAGTAAAACGCACCAGGTTGCAATAAAAAACCTTCTTCAGGTATTTCGAAATGTGCGATAGTATTATGTTTTTTGGCATCTAATTCGGCATCAACATAAGTCGCCAGATGTTTACCTAGGTGCACATCGTATGAATTACTGCCCAGACAGGAACGGTCAAATGGAAATATTTTAATACTTCCGGTTTCCATTTCTTCGATGATGCGTTTGTCTGAAAGAATCATTGATTTGATTTTTTACAAAAGTATAGATTGAAGGCCATAAACACAATCAATAATTCTATTCGTTGACAAGTACCTGCAAACTTGTATTTGCGGCAACGATAGGAACGTAAAGCCCGCACCTCGCGACAGCGTGGGAGGACTTGTAGTGAATAGCGTGCTCGGCCGCCCTCAAAAATAGTGAGAATTAATGGGCGAAATCCTGATCAAAGAGAACCATTCGTTCTTTTGGGGGATTAAAATAGCCATATTTAACGGCCGGAAATTCCTCATGAATGATGTCCATAAATTGACGAACGCCGTAACGCTCTCCGGTGTCCTGAACATTTATTTTACCGAGATACCAGTCGGGATCAATATTGAAATTTCGCCATTGAATCATTTTGAGATTTGTTTCTTCGATCAGTTTTCGCAGGGCATCCAGTTCGGCGGCACTATCGGTCATACCCGGAAAAACGAAATAATTGATGGAAGTCCAACCGCCCATTTCACCTGCTATTTTCAGGCTTTGAACGATATCGTGAAAGGTGTAATTATTAGGGCGATAATATTTGGTATAAACATCTTCGCGGGCGCTGTTGGTGCTTACCCGGATGCTGTTTAAACCGACTTTCATCAGGGCTTCAACGGCTTTTGGATTACTCCCATTGGTGTTGATATTGATACTTCCACGGTTGGTATGTTTTCGAATTTCAAGGATGGCTTCCCGTATCGTTTCCCACATCAGCAATGGTTCGCCTTCGCAGCCTTGTCCGAAACTGACAATCGGGTAAGGAGCCGTTTTGAGATGGGGGACTGTATATTCAACCACTTCCTGAGCCGTTGGTTTAAAGGTCAAGCGATCCTGGGTGGATACGATGGTTT
>DAIRSC010000081.1:0-8999 GCA_036804585.1 Chitinophagaceae bacterium | reverse complement strand
AAAATTACTCCATCATGTACTGGAATCAACTATTTTCACGTTAATCAGCAGACCCCAGGTATTCATGTGTTGTTTGAGAAAGGAATGATTTGTAATCCCGGTAAAATCAAAACAGTCATTTGCTGTATTCAACTTCAATTTAAGCCAATAAATCGTTGTACTTTTACCGCTTCAAAATGATCTGGACCTATCTACTCTCATTGTTTTTATTCACTTGCCTGGGGGGCGCCTTGCCACTGACACGTTCCGGTTTTAAGGCGGGATGGATTCCTCTTTTACTGGCATTCTCCGGCGCCTTTTTGTTAGGCATTTCCACATTACATCTGATGCCTGAAAGTTTTCACGAACTGGGTCATAAAGCGGGACTATATATCCTTCTGGGATTTTTCGTACAGCTCATTTTACAAAAATTATCGCATGGTGCAGAACATGGGCATATCCATAGCCATGATACCGATCATCAACAACATGGCATAGGTGCTATATTACTTGGTTTGAGTATACATGCTTTTATGGAAGGTATTCCATTGGGTTTTAATTATCAGAATCAAATCACCATGCCTTCGATATTTTTAGGGGTAGCTGCTCATAAAATTCCGGAAGCATTAACCTTGAGTGTATTATTATTGAGTGAGGGTTTTAGTAAACAAAAAGTGTGGTTGCTCTTATTCGCATTTGCCTTCATTTCGCCTCTTTCCGGTACTCTGGCATTGGTTTTCGGACAAAAGTTCTACTTCATTTCCAGCATGCTCACCAATATCATCCCTTTTGTGATTGGCGCATTTCTGCATATTGCTACCACCATTTTGTATGAAAGTGGTACCAAGAAACATGAACTCAGCCGACAAAAAGTCATGGCCGTAGTGATTGGCTTGGGATTTGCGTTACTGACTTTGTTCTTTGATACCATTCCACACAGCGCTCACAGTCATTAAAAAAATTGCATGAAAAAATTTATTGTATTCCTGATTGGTCTTTTTGCAGCCCAATCAAGCTTGTTAGCTCAGGAAAAAAGCTTACTCTGGAAAGTCAGCATGAAAGGCCAACCTGATTCCTATTTGTTTGGTACCATCCATGCTATTTGTCAGTCAGATTATTTGGAAATGGAATTACTTGATCAGGCTCTGGAAAGAAGTCAGCAATTGATTCTTGAGATAGATATGAATAATCCACAAGCCATTGCGAATATGCAATCGAAAATGAATTTACAAGGTGATACAACCCTGCGTCATTGGATTCCGAATGACGATGATTATTTTTTTATTGCCGAAGCCTGTGCCCGGTATGGGATTGCAATAGAAGAATTTATGCGATTCAAACCGATGATGTTGATTTCAATATTAACGATGAAAAGTTTCCAATGTGAAAACCTGGTATCCTATGAAAACAATCTGACGCAAATGGCGCAAAAAGTAGATAAACCCGTTCTCGGTTTAGAAACTGCCAGTTATCAACTCAATCTCTTTGACGCACTGAGTTCTGAGGACATCGTTCGAATGATTAAAGCCACACTGGAAGAAATAAAGGTAGCGGAACAAACCAGTGCCATGACGCAACTATATCGCAATCAGGATATTCAAGGCTTGTACGAAATGGTCGCTCAATCGGCTGAAATGAAAAATCATCAGGATTTATTTTTAACAAAGAGAAATCAAAATTGGGCCAGGGCTTTACCCGAATTGATGAATCAAACTTCTTCTTTGATTGCTGTTGGTGCCGGACATTTGGGTGGCCCACAAGGACTTATTGCCTTGTTGAAATCGAAAGGTTATCGGGTAGTACCTGTTAAAAATTTTCCGTAAACAAAATTCCTTCGGGGAAATCAGGTAATTGGCGGCGTGTTGATAATCTTTAGCATGTCCTCATGAATTTTGCCATTGGTGGCGAGTGTTTGTTTATCATAAACACTATACGGATCCCCGTTAAAATTTGAAATGCGTCCACCGGCCTCTTCAATAATGAGGTACCCCGCTGCGATATCCCAGGGATTCAGGTTATATTCCCAAAAACCATCGAAACGCCCGGCAGCTACCCAACACAGATCAATGGCTGCACTGCCGAGCCGACGCACCGGTAAGCCCATTCGGATAAAACGTTCAAATACCGAAATAGGATCCATATGAACTTCAACCCAGCGATACGGAAATCCGGTCACCAAGCAAGCACTTTCCAACTGATCATTGTTGGAAACCTTGAGTGGTCGATTATTTAAGAAAGCGCCTTTTCCTCTTTCAGCAAAGAATAATTCATTCATAAAAGGATTGAATACCACCCCCAGCTTCATGACGCCATTGTGCTCTAAACCAATACTAATACAGCAAATCGGAATGCCATGGGCAAAATTAACCGTACCGTCAATCGGATCGATGATCCACTTGTATTCAGACCCGGTGCTCATTTCACCGGCCTCTTCACTCAAAATAAAATGTTCGGGAAATTCAGCCCGAATCACTTCAATAATCGCTTCTTCCGCCTTTTTGTCGACTTCAGTTACCAGATTATTGAGCGAGTCCTTACTCTGAATCTCAAAAGTCCCTTCAAAGTAATGCTGAAGGAGATCAGCACCGGCATGTACAGCTCGAAGCAAGGTGTTTTTGAGTAAATCATTCATAATATTCGGAGTATTCGGTTATTTTTGGACAGTCACAAAGATATCCTGTTTTTTTCTTCAATGCAATTAAGCGTTATTATTGTCAACTACAATGTCAGGTATTTTCTGGAGCATTGTTTATTATCCGTCGTCAAAGCCTGTCAGGGCATCGATGCTGAAATTTTTGTGGTTGATAACAATAGTCAGGATGGAAGTGCAGAAATGGTCAAAACCCGCTTTCCTCAGGTTCGGTTTATTGCCAACCCGGACAACCCGGGATTTGCCAAAGCCAACAACCAGGCCTTAGAATTAGCTGAAGGCCAATACATCTTATACCTGAATCCGGACACCATAGTTCCGGAAGATTGTTTGCAGCGTTGCCTGCACTATATGGATGCTCACCCGGATGCAGGGGCATTGGGCTGCAGATTAATTGATGGTAAAGGTCAATTTTTACCGGAGTCCAAAAGAGGATTTCCTTCTGCACGAGTTGCATTTTACAAAATCAGCGGATTATCTGCATTCTTTAAAAAATCAAAACGCTTTAATCAATATCATTTGGGATATCTACCCGAGCATGAAATCCAGGAAGTAGATGTATTGGTTGGATGTTTTATGTTTTGTAGAAAATCGGTCATTGATCAATGTGGAAGCTTCGACCCGGATTATTTTATGTATGGAGAGGATATTGACCTCAGTTACCGCATACAGAAAGCAGGATTTAAAAACATTTATTTTCCCGAAACAACCGTCATTCATTACAAAGGAGAAAGTACGAAAAAAGGCAGCCTGAATTATGTAAAAATGTTCTACCAGGCGATGATCATTTTTGCGAAAAAACATTTTCAATCATCGCAGAAGCGGGCCTATGTTTTTCTGATCCAATTGGCCATTTACCTGAAAGCCATGCTGACTTTTGGGGCCGGTTTGTTTACCCGCATCAGGCTCCCCCTTATTGATGCGCTGATGATGTTGGGTTCTCTATGGGTCACTAAAAATATCTGGACCTTACAAGTAAAAACCAGCACCCATTATTCGAGCACACTCCTCTTGCTCTTTTTCAGTGTGTATATTCTCATTTGGTTAAGTAGCCTGTTTTTTAGTGGAACTTATGATCACCCCTACCGATCAGGGCGTCTGCTGCGTGGCATGTTAGTAGGTGGCATAATAAGTATTGCCTTGTATGGTTTACTCAGCGAAGACATGCGATTTTCGAGAGGTATTACTGTAATAGGCGCTTTAATCGCAACTTTGCTGATGCTGGCTTATCGATGGTGTTTACGACAAATGGGCGTAAAGAGTCTGCAGGCTGATAGTAGCCATAAGCCGGTGGTCATTATCGGAACCCCAGAAGAAGAATCAGAGGTCAGGGCATTATTGCAGAGAGCGGGTATTCATAAAACTATTCTGGGAAGTATACATCCTGGCAAAGTTAAACAAGCCTCTCAATTGGGTGTCTTTGCAGATACCCGGCAATTGGCACGCATTTATGATATGCATGAAATGATTTTTGTACAAAACGAACTGAGCTTTTCAGAAATCATTCAATGTATGCAGGATTGCGGTCCTCAACTGGAGTACAAGATACATAGCCGGGGCTCAGATAGCATCATCGGGAGTAACTCAAAAGACACTGCCGGAGATTTATATACCACTGATTTTATTTACAACATTGATACCCCTGCCAATAAACGCAACAAACGTTTGCTCGACATTCTGGTTACCTTGTTTATGTTATTAGTCAGCCCTGCCTTAATTTGGTTCGTAAAAAATAAAAAACAATATTTTGGGCAGTTATTGCTCGTTCTGAAAGGCGACAAAACACTGGTTGGCTACCGTGACCCGCAACTACCACCATTGCGTGAGCCGGTTTTTAACCCCTATCATGAAATTCAGGACTATGAAATCCCTTTTGATAACCAAGAACATCTGGATTATCTGTACGCCAGGGAGTACCATGTTTGGACGGACTTAAAAATCATCCTCAAAAAATGGCGCTCATTATAAGCGAGATAGGCGCCACTCGAACTCATTTTTACTGAAATGGACTCCGAAACGATGCAAAATGAACAATGAATTCCGGAAACAAATAATTCAACCATGATTAGTGCTTGCTGATTATCCCAGAGGCGCTTCAAATTTAAGGAAGCGTTTATGGGTTATTACTATTATAGAGCCCTTGGACGATGAGGCTAAAGTTGAAGATGCCGGTGAGCAGTGAAAATCAAGAAATGAACTGAATGCGTATTGAAGAGATATGAAAAATTACCAAGCATCTAAATAAGCGCAATTCACACCAAAATGCAATGATATCAAATGCTTTCACGTTAAACAGCAGCCGTTATTTATCGAAGGAATTGGTAGAATTGGCCTCGGTATGATTCTCTAATACCGAAGTGATATCTGTAATAGACCAATGTTCTTGATCTAGACAGCTATCATATCGGTATTTGCTCTCTTCCTGAAGACGAGATAGGAATTGGTCTATCTACCAATTCACATTGGCATAATTCGGGGTTACCGAACAAATCCTTTACAGGCTTTGTTTAGTATAGCTTCGCGACTTACTACTGCAAATGCTCGGTTTAAGAATTGGTTTATTTCCCCAATCTCTTAAGAATTTTCAATGCCATTTTTTGCTAAACGCAGCATTTATATTATAAATATCTTGACAAATTATATCCACAGAAAAAGTTTAACTTGCGTTTTGAATGAATCAGTACGAACAACTCATTGCCCGACTAGACGCCTTTATACGCCGATTTTATACCAATAAACTCATTCGCGGGGTGCTCGTGTTTTTGGCTGCTGCCCTGGCCTATTACTTATTGGTCAGTTTGGGTGAATATTATTTTTATTTCCCTTCCTGGGTGCGTTTTAGTTTGCTGGGAATTTTTATCAGCGTCGGTGGATTTGCACTCGTATGGTTAATCATCATCCCACTCTTACAAACTCAAAAATTAGGCAAGGTTATTTCGCATGAAAAAGCAGCTCAAATCATCGGCAATCATTTCCCTGATGTACAGGATAAATTATTAAATGTGTTGCAACTTCGGTCTAAAGTAGGAGACGTCAGAGAATCGCAATTACTATTAGCCAGTATTGAGCAGAAAACAAAAGAACTGAGTCCGATTCCCTTCCAATCGGCCTTGAATTACTCCAAAAATAAAAAATACCTCAAATATATTTTGCCACCGGCATTAGCCGTTTTGTTCATCTTATTGGCATCACCCGATGTCTTGATTCAATCTTCCAAGCGTCTGTTGTCGCCCTCCAAGACGTTTATTCCTCCAGCTCCTTTTGAAATCACCCTCATGACTAAAAATTTACGTGTAGCTCAATTTGAAGATATTGAGGTGATTGCCGGCACGCAGGGAAAATCTGCACCCGATCAAATGTATATGTTGTATAATGGTCAGGAAATTTTAATGCAAAAAAAAGAAAACGGAACATTTGCGCATACCTTTTATAAAGTCCCCAAAAATATTTCGTTTCAATTAAAAGCAGCGGATGTACTCAGCAAGACATACGATATTCAAACCTGGTACAAACCACTGATTAAACAATTTCGTGTTTCGGTTGACTATCCCGATTATACCGGACGTAAAGATGAAATGCTGGACAATATTGGCGACATCATTGCTCCGCAAGGAACAACGCTACGTTGGGTATTTCAAACTGAACATACTGAGCAAATGGAATTTATGATGGGTCCCGGAAGCCCGGTAAAAATGCCGGGGCAAATGCAGCAATTTGTCTATACCCAGACTTTTATGCGCGATACCAATTACAGTATCCTCATTTCGAATAAAGACTATGCCGGTAAAGACACCCTGAAATACCAGGTTTCAGTGATACCCGATCAGTTCCCATCCATCAATGTGCAACAATATAATGATACCCTTACCGACAATTATGTTTTATTTGTTGGCGAAGCAGGCGATGATTATGGCATCCGAAATGTTTCTTTACATTATACCATTCAAAAAAGTGACGAACAAGGGCAAGCCTTAGGTGCACCCAAACATGGCTCATTGCCGGTACCAATTAGTGCCGGTACTTTCACCACTTTTAATCAGTTTCTCAACATAGAAACATTAAACCTTCAGGCCGGCGATCAATTGAGTTATTATTTTTCGGCCTGCGACAATGATGCAGTGAATGGCAGCAAATGTGCCAAAAGTGTGACCTTCAGCTATGAAAAACCAAGCATTAAAAAACTCGATTCCTTGGTTGAAAAAAATCAGGAACAAGTGAATAAGGACCTGAACAGCGCTTCCAAACAAAATGAAAAAATTGAAAAAGAGCTCAAGGAGATGCAAGAGAATCTTTTGCAAAAAAATGAACTCGATTGGCAGGACAAAAAGAATATGGAAGACATCATGCAGCGCAATGAAAACCTCCAGAAACAAATAGAAAACATTCAAAAAAAGTTTGAAGAAAATAATCGCAAATCCGAACAAAAAGAATACTCCGAACAGTTGAGAGAGAAACAAGAGAATATGGAGAAACTGATTGAAGAGCTTAAAAATAATCAACTCGATGAACGCATGAAGAAAATGGAAGAGTTGATGAAAATGCTGAATAAAGATAAATTGTTTGAACAACTCAAGGAAATGCAACAAGACAACCAACTCATGGAAAAAGATCTTGATCGCATGCTTGAATTGATGAAACAATTAGAACGTGATATGCGCCTTGAAGACCTCGCCAAAAAAGCAGAAGACCTGGCTCAAAAGGAAGATGCCCTGAACAAAGAAACAGAACAAAAAAGCAAATCCGAACAGGAACTCAAAGCGCAGCAGGATAAACTGAACAAAGAAATGGAGGACCTGAAAAAGGATATGAAGGAAATGGAGAAAGTGAATGAGGAAATGGAAAATAAAACCGACCTCAAGGACATTAAAAAAGATCAGGAAGACGCCGAAAAACAAATGCAAAATAGCTCGGATGAATTGAGCAAAAGTAATTCAAGCAAAGCCTCCAAAGCCCAAAAGAGTGCCAAAGAGAGTTTGCAAAAAATGGCGCAAAAAATGTCCGAAGCTGCTGCCGGTGGTGACTCCGACGAGCTGGAAGAAGATGTGAAAGCAGTTCGCCAAATTTTACAAAACCTGATTCGTATGTCATTCAGCCAGGAAGACCTGATTGCAGACACCCGTAAAACAGCTATCTCTGACCCGAAATATGTAACCAACATTCAAATTCAGCAAAAAATTAAAACAGACGCTAAAATGATTGCTGATAGTTTATTTAAACTCAGTAAACGACAGGCACGCATGGCATCGACGGTGAATAAAGAAATTGATGCCATCAACCGCAACATGGCGAGTGCCATTCAACAAATGGAAGGCCGCGGTGTTAATCAGGCGACCATGCATCAGCAATATGTGATGACCGGTGCTAATAATCTGGCCCTGATGCTCAATGAAATGTTGCAAAACCTGATGGACCAGCAGGCACAACAAAAAAATGGCAAGCCGGGAAGTGGAAATTGCAACAAACCTGGTGGCAATTCACCCGGTGGCAAAAAAGGAAAAAAAAGCGGACAGGGCCTTGGAATGCAGTTAGGAGATATTATTACCAAACAGCAACAGCTGGGTGATGCCATGAAACAGTTAAAAGATAAAATGGGCAAACAGGGAAAAGACGGAAAAGATGGCAAGGATGGAAAAGAAGGACAGAAACCCGGTGGGCAAAAAGGTGGCGCACAAGGCCAGGGTGGTGGTCAGAGCGGACAAAGCGGCGAAGGTGGTGATTCGGAAAAAGCAGGTGGTGAATCTGAACAAATGGCTCGTATAGCTGCTCAACAAGCTGCCTTACGTAAACAGCTGAATGATATCAACAATCAACTAAAAAAGGAAGGCAAGAGCAATCCGAATTTGACAAAAATTCAGCAGGACATGGATCGGAACGAAACCGACATTGTGAACAAACGACTCACCAATGATATGTTGCGTCGTCAATCGGAAATCCTCACCCGTTTACTCGAAACCAAGGAAGCTTTACGCGAACAAGACCAGGGCGATGAGCGGGAAAGTAATTCCGGAAAAGAACCTACCAAAGAGCTCCCACAGGCTTTGAAAGATATCCTGAAAAATAAACAATCAGTGATCGACTACTATAAAACAGTACCCGCCGAACTTAAGCCTTACTATAAAAAAATGGTAGAGGATTATTATTTGCTGATCAAGTAAGCCCATCGTTCATTCTGAATACTTTGATGCAGATCAAGAATTTTGGAACTCACAACTACTCTGTCAGGCTGAATTACGAAATTGTAGTTAGTCATAAGAACCCCTTTCTTGACTGCGACAAATTTGGAACTCCCAAACCGACCAGAAACTCATTATACTAAATAGGGTTTGCTGATTAACGTGAAAATAGTTGATTCCAGTACATGATGGAGTAA
>DAIRSC010000080.1:0-9264 GCA_036804585.1 Chitinophagaceae bacterium | reverse complement strand
TTCTTTGGGACTCGAGTGAAAATGGAAACTTGCGACCTT
This sequence comes from Chitinophagaceae bacterium, assembly GCA_036804585.1. GTDB lineage: Bacteria > Bacteroidota > Bacteroidia > Chitinophagales > Chitinophagaceae > OLB11. The sequence goes on along the minus strand of DAIRSC010000080.1, from coordinate 9,225 downwards.
ATGGTGGATTGGCGGATTCATCTACGACCATCAATCAAAATCAAGGTCAAAGAACAAATATCGACCCCTATATTCAATACCAGGGAAGGGGCGGATCTAAACATGTTTTGCGCACACGTTGGTTCAGAAGTCAAAACGATATTCCGGAGAAAAAACAAAGTTCGAAAGCCGATACTTACTATGGCGAATATCAGTACCAAAAACTTTTTTTATCTGATCACTTCTGGATGAATCAACTCAACGTAATAGCCGGATTGGTCGGCAGCAAAAGTGAAGTAAGGGGTGAACTTTATGGAAATCATAGCAACAGCAATGTAGCGCCTTATTTACAACTTGAAAAAAAGTTTGGAAACAAATTATGGAGTTCTTTGGGTGTTCGTTATGAAGTGAATCAAGTGGATACCTACAAAACGGAAATGCGCCCGGTATTTCGTGCCGGGTTAAATTATGAATTGGATAAAGCCACATTTTTACGCGCTTCCTGGGGACAAGGTTATCGGTATCCAAGTATTGCAGAGCGCTTCGTTTCTACCAGTTTTGGTGCTTCCAAGGTTTTTCCAAATCCGGGTTTACAATCTGAAACCGGATGGAGTGCTGAATTGGGTATTCGTCAGGGTTTTAAATTGGGCAATTGGATGGGCTTTATTGATTTAGCCGGATTCTGGACAGAATATCAGGACATGATGGAATTTAATTTTGGATTGCATTTGCCGGCTGATTCAACCTTGAGCCAGGTGAGTAATGTACTTGACTATATTGGCTTCAAATCGATCAACGTAGGGGATACTCGCATCAATGGTCTGGATTTATCGGCCATGGGGCAGGGTAAAATGTTGGGATTAGATGCCCGGTTTATTTTGGGCTATTGTTATATGAATCCGGTACAGTTAAATCCGGATTCCGTTATCATGGCCAATATCAGTGGCGATACTAAAACCTTGAAATACCGCTATCGCAATAGTTTGAAATTTGATTATGAAATCAGTCGGAAAAAATGGAGTTTAGGAACAACAGTGTTGTATAACTCATTTATGCAAAACATCGATGCCGTTTTTCAAAATTCCAAACCACAAGACAATGTATTTGGACAATTATTTCAGATAGGAACTGGCATTCCAAGTACCGTCAATCAATTCAGAACTACATATGATAAAGGGACCTTGTTATGGGATGCACGTATTTCCACTCAACTAACGAATCAGATAAGGTTGGCGTTTGTGGTAAAAAATATTTTAAATACTGTATACGCCGAAAGACCTGCTATCATTGGTCCGATACGGAATTTTACCTTACAACTGAGTGCTGATTTATAAATGAGCTGCTTTGTGCGCAATCAGTAAATAGTGGTCAAAAAAGAACTCGGATTTTAGTTTGATTTCGGTCATAATCTTTAGTCCGTTTTTTTCAATCATATGTTTGTATTCCGATAAATCATATTGATGGGGATGTAAAATATCGCCGGGTAATAATCGAAACAAAGATTTGAATAACCTGTGATTATGCGCATCAATGGTGATTACCAAATAACCGTCTGTTTTTACCAGATTACAAATTCGTTCAAAACTGAGTTGTATATCCTGAACGTGATTGATAGCGTTCATACAAAAGACCCGATTAAACAAATAGGGCCATTTAAAAGATTCTATGCCTTCATTTACAAATTTTACATTGGGGTACCATGTTTTTTTAAAATGGTCCAAATCTTTTTCATAGTCATTGATGAGTGGATCGAATGCAACCACGTCCTGATGATGACTGAAATTCATAAAAATGCCGGCCGGTCCGCAACCCGCATCTAGTATACTTAAATCCGGATTTAACGGAAACGATTGTAAACATTGATCAATCAGGCCTGCCCAATAATTTTTTTTCCAGGTTAGATAAGTATCTACATCTTTATTTTTCAAATATAGTTGCCACCATTTTTTTTCTGCCATTTGAGCAGTGTTCCATCTCCATTTTTGGGACATCTCAGTTAACTTTGTGCAAACCTAATATTAATCAGGACTAATTATGAAATTTTCTGTTGGTGATCCGGTCTATGTGAAGTCGTCCGGAGAAGAAGGTCAGCTCGTGGAGTTTATTTCGCATGATGTCGCCAAGGTGAGGGTAAAAAACCAGGAATTCCATGCATTTTTAGATGATTTAGAACATCCTTACTTAAGATGGTTTTTAAATAAAAATAAGAACCAACCTTCTGTCACTCGGGTGGATCAGATTAGGGCGGACAAATCACAGAATCGGGATAAACAGCTTGATGACGGGATGTATTTATTATTCGTTCCTCAGTTTGTAGTGGATGAATTTGATGAGGAAATGACCCATCTAAAAATTTATTTTTACAACGAAAGTGCATTTTCCTATCAGGTGCATTATCAATGTAATCATAAATCAGAACGCTTGTTTGATCTTCCCTGTGAAGTGCTGCCACAAGCTACTTTTTATATTCACGATATCTCGTTTGAAGCTGCGGCATCCAATCCTGAGTTCGTGTTACGTTTCGTGAGGCAGGATGATGCCCGTTTGGATTGGGAAGGCAGAATTGTACTCAAAGCAAAAAAATTTCAAACCTCGGTGCATCAGGTACGTCATGAAAATAAACCTTCATTTCATATTCAAATTTTTGATTATATAAAGCCACGTGAGCAACAGGAAGTCGTCCTCCATCACAATATTCAGGTTGGATCCTTAGACCCGATTAAAAACCCATCACATTTTGACTTCAGGAACGCATTAAAAAAATCAAAATATGAAGTGGATTTGCACATCGAGAAACTTGTTAAAGATTTCAGGCATTTATCCCCATCCCTGATTCTCGAAATTCAATTAAAGGAATGCCGAAATGCAGTCGATTTGGCCATTGCCACGCATCAACATGCATTAGTCCTCATTCATGGTGTGGGTAATGGAAAACTTAAAAATGAGATTCACCGGATGCTGAAACAAACCAAAAATGTAAAGCGTTACGTCTATGACTTCGATAGTAGGTATGGTTACGGCGCAACTGAGGTTTTTTTCTAATATAGGTGCTTGTGATTGTACTAAAAAAAACTTACTTTTAGGCCTTAAATATGAACATGCGTCAATTTTTCCAAACACTTATCTGTACATTCGTACTGGCCGGGTTCTCTTTTTCAAGCTTCGCTACCCACACAGCGGGTGGTGAACTGATTTATGATCTGGTGCCGGGAACGACCAATACATATTTATTTACCTTTAAATTTTACCGGGCTTGTGCATATCAGCCAACTCCCGGCGGCAGTTGGAGCAACTCTTCTTCCGAACCGGCTTCTTTTAACATGTGCTATTACAATACTTGTACGAACAGTACACAATCTATTCAATTAAACAAAGTTGTAGGAAATATTGGAACCATTCCACCGGTGCCCAATGGTTCAGTTATGGGAAATGGATGTGATAGTATTACAACAACTTGTGAAACTTTGACTGCAACTGTGCCGGGATTTGAAGAATGGTGGTACCAAGGGACAGTAACTCTTCCTACAACCTGTAATTTTTGGAAATTCTATGTCTATCTCTGTTGTCGCAATAATGGTATTTTAAATATTGGAACGCCTGCTGGTAATTCGGGAGCAGAAGAAATTTATGTTGAAACGACATTTGATAACACAGTCAATAACATTAATAACTCTCCTCGATTTACGTACTCGGGCCTCCCTACTTCAATTCCAATTCCTTACATCTGTATTAATGCGCCTTATTTTCACAATGGGAGTGGTATTGATCCGGATGGAGATTCATTATATTATGAAACTATTATTCCGCGTTCGCACAATGGTTGCAATACAGGTGCGCCTGCCTTTATTTTAAGTGCCGGTTTTAATACTTTAAATACAGCAGGTAATCCAATATCAGTAAATAATTCTTATAACTTAAATACGGCAAATGGCAGCTTTACCATGACTCCAAACCAATTGGGACTATGGGTTATTTCTCAAAAGATCTCTGAATATAGAAATGGGGTCTTAATAGGTTCCGTTATGCGGGATATGCAGGTAGTAGTTGATAATTGTGTTCCTCTGAATGCCTCTTCCATCTTGGATTCTCTGAGTTTAGTCGGAGGAAATTTTCAAAACGACACGGTGAAAACGTGTCCGGGTAGTGATTTGAGTTTCTGTTTCGATATACAGGCAGCAAATGGTACATATCTTTTGCAATTATTCGATAACCATACAACCGCCTTCCCGGGTTCTACAATTACATACCAGAATACTGCAGATTCTGTTCTCAGAGTTTGCCTGAATAACTGGACATCTTCACTTTCCAATGTCGGATTGAATTTATTGCAGATCACAGTTAAGGATTCCTTTAACTGCCAAACGACTCCTGCTACTATCCAAATGCCGGTTGTTGTCTCACAACCTCTTCAATCATCTAACGATACTTCCATTTGTTTAGGAGATGCGGCTCAGTTTAATACGATAGGAAATGGCTCCTATCAATGGAACGTATTGCCCGGTGGTTCAGGTTTGGGCTCACTATCTTGCCTGAATTGTCCAAACCCAATTGCCACTCCTACAAGTACAACCACATATGTAGTTACTGATTTACTTTGTGATTTCAAGGATTCAATCACAGTTACAGTGGCCGAAGGTCCTTTATTAACGATTACTCCGGATACAACAACCTGTAGCAATGCGCAGTTACAATTAAATGTTACGGTCACTAATCCGGGTACTCAATCGTTCTCTTATACCTGGGCTCCGACAACATTTCTGAGTAATCCGAACATATCCAACCCTGTGATGAATAATCCAACTGCCCCAATTAATTACACGGTAACTGTTGTGCCGCAAGGTGTGTTAGCTTGTTCTTCTCAAGCCGATATTCAGGTGGATGTATTATTAGGCTACGATATTCTAAATAATGACACGACAATTTGTGATGGCGATGCTGTCCAGATTATTGCTACCGGAGGTAATCCTAAATATTCATATCAGTGGACACCGGCAACCTTTGTTAGTAATCCAAATAGTATCAATCCGAGTATCGCACCAACACCGGCAGGCACATATAATTACGCACTTACTGCGAGTTTCCCGGGTTGTCCGGACTCTACACAGGATATTGATATCACCGTTGAACCTTTACCTATCGTTAATGCCGGTTCCGATCGTGAAATGTGTCAGGGAGATTCTGTCCATTTGCAGGGTACAGTTACTCCAGCAAGTAATTTGTATACTTACGCATGGCTTCCTGCAGCGAATTTAGATAACAATAACACCCTTGATGTGGCATTTGATGGATTAACGAATACTGCTTTAACACTTACCGTAACTACACCAAGTGGATGTGTTGGTTTTGATATTGTCGTTGTAAACGTTTTATCTGTTGACTTCTTAAGTATTGATGGGGATAGAAGTTTATGTCCGAATGATACAGCCCAGCTTCATGTAAGTGGCGGGGTCAGCTATTTGTGGCAACCTTCAAGATGGGTTTCAGATAGCACGGCAAATAATGTTGTCGTCAATCCGGTGGCAACCACGCAGTTTTTTGTATACGGAACAGATGCCAATGGATGTCGGGATACCGTCTATGCAAATGTGGTAGTGAATTCGGCAGCCATTCTCGAGGCCGGTGATGACAAAACTTTGTACCCGGGAGAAAGTGTGGAATTGAACGCAAATGGAAATTGTAGTTTAAATTTTAATTGGTTCCCGCCAAATGGACTGAGTTCAACGACAATCAAAAATCCAATTGCTCAGCCCTCCGTTACTACGCAATATCAGGTAACTGCTCAAACCGAAGCGGGTTGTATAGGAATAGATACTGTAACAGTCGTAGTTAGTCCGGAGTCTTTGGTAGAATTACCGAATGCGTTTAGCCCGGGAAGTGGTACCGGTATGAATGATGAATTGAGAGTTATTGTTAAAGGAATGGCACAATTAACCTCATTCCGAATCTATAACAGATGGGGGCAAGAAGTATTCTCAACCACAGATATCAATAAGGGCTGGAATGGGCAATACAATGGAAAACCACAACCAATGGGTACTTACGTATTTGTTTTTGAAGGAAAAACCCAAAGTGGGAAGATGTTCTATAAACAAGGTAATGTCACACTGATTCGATAATTTATCCTAAATCATTTCTTTAAACTCCTGTTTTGCAGGAGTTTTTTTATTCATCATGAATTTTAATTCATTCAGACCATTATTTAGGGCTTGCTGTTTATCTCACTGGCGCTTCAAATTTAAGGAAGCGTTCGAGGGGCAGTCACGCAAGTGCAGGACAGCCCTTGGACGATGACGCCAAAGTTGAAGATGCCGGTGAGAAGTGAAAATCACGAAATGAACTGCATGCTTATTGAAGAGATATAAAAAATTACCTTGCATTTAAATAATCACAATTCAGACCAAAATACAATGATATCCAATGCTTTCACGTTAACCAGCAGCCCCTATTTACCCGGGTTAGCGTCAAACGAGAAACAGGCCCAAAGCCTATTTGCCCTTGATTTGCAACCGAGCTCATTTTAGGATAGACTAAAAACAGATTTTTTTATCTGTTTATTTTTTGATTGGGAAGAGTTCATCAAAGACAAGGTAATTCAGGTTTGGCTTGTTTTTATTGTCGATAAACACAAATTTTGCAGTTGGACAAAACCAATGGCAAAACGAAAAAGAAAATCAAATACTTCGGCTCTTTAGCCTCAGTATGATTTTCTAATACCGAAGTGATATCTGTAATAGACCAATGTTCTTGATCTAAACAGCTATCATATCGGTATTTGCCACTGCAAAATACCGGTTAATAGGCCTTCATAAAATTATTTTTTCATACACTAAAAAATAAAAACAATTGGTATAACTTTGCACCGTTAAATTGAATAAACATGCCAAATAGGATTGCACCCACCTCAAAAGCAAAAAGTACTTTTGTTCTACATTTAGTCGTCTTCCTAATCGCCAATGCTGCTCTTTGGGCTTATTGGTATTATGGACAAGGGGCAAATGAAAAATGGGTGTATCCATGGGCGATTTGGATCACAGCAGCCTGGGCTTTATCGCTCATCGGACATTGGGCTGCCGTTTATACCAGTTATGAAGATGCTGGAAATGAAGACTATATCCGGCAGACACAGAAATAAAAACCGACAATACTAGAACGTCCCAAAAATAGTTTTCTGTTTTTGGGATTTTTTTTAACTTTAACGTATGATGAATCAGATTAAAACGATTTGCTCTACCGCATTAATCGTATCTCTAGTTTTTGGAATGGCTTTTTTTACAGCTTGTGATAAGGATATTAAATACAACGACACTACTCTAGTGCGTCCCTGCGATAATGTTATTTGTTTTAATGGTGGCGCCTGCTTGGATGGCCAATGTAAATGTACTCAAGGTTTTGAGGGCGAAAAATGCACAATTAAATGGAGTGATAAATTTGTTGGCAGTTTTCAAGCATCTGACGTTTGCCAGAACGGAATTTTTTATAATGTGCTGATTAATCCTGTTCCCGATTTTGCATGGAAGGTAAGATTAACAAATCTCGGTAAGTTTTGTTCCGGTGCTACAATCACTGCCGAAATTAATCCGGAAAAAACATCTTTCATTATTCCTCTCCAAAATACTTGTGGCAATTTTTATTTAAGTGGAGATGGAAATCTTTCAGGTGGGTTTATCAATGTAAATCTCAAAAATCGGGACTCTTTGACTCATACTACAGAACAGTGTAGTATTTTATTGAATAAAATATAACGATTATTCACGGCTATTTTACTTTGCTTGATTCAGCCGTATTTTCTTTGATACTATTGTCAAATTGGTTGTGATAACACATATTCAATCAAGTGCATATGATCTAAATTATTTCCATATTTAGCGAGTGTGAATAAAGTTACTCCTTGAATAGGGGCTGATTCTCATCTCACTGGCGCTTCAAATTTAAGGAAGCGTTCATGGGATAGTCGCGCACGTGCGGGACAGCCCTTGGACGATGACGCTTAAGTTGAAGTTACCGGGGAGAAATGAAAATCAAAAAATGAACTGCACGCTTTTTGAAGAGTTATGAAAAATTATCGTGCATTTAAATAAGCACAATTCACACCAAAATGCAATGATGTCAAATGCTTTCACGTTAAACAACAACCCCTAATTAATAAACGATTTATTCATGGTTCTTTTCAATCTATCAACGTTTTTCGGTGAGTGAAGAATGTCAGACATAAAAAAATCTTCCCCGGAAGGGAAGATCTTTTTACATTTCAAAAAACAACATTAATGTGAAACTGATAAGCGGGTATTTAATACTTTTTCACCCACCTGAAGTTGGATGAAATAAATTCCACTTGACCAGTTAGCGGTAGAAAATTCAATAGAACTTTGACCTTTACTGAGATTTAAGGTCTTGCTATCCATAGTCTTACACAATGAGTTAGTGATAAGCTATGACAAAGTTGATTGTTTGTCGAGATTTAAACTCAAGGTTGCCAACTGTCCGGCTGGATTGGGAAATAATTCATACGAAAAATTCTCATCCAAGATTTCATCATTGCTCAACGGAGCAACTCCACATTTTGAAGCAATTGTATTTCTTAATCCTGATTCAGTGGTGATTCCGGTGCTGATTTTGTAGAGCTTTTTGTCTTTACACACCACAAATACAGCAGGAACTCCATAGCTTGTTGTGCCTGGCGTCAAAAATTTACTAACCACTGAAGAAGCACTCGAAGGGTTACAAACAGGATGACTCGTTCCTGTTAACCAATCTCCTTGCGTGTTACCTCCCGTTCCTTGCAAATCTGCCAGTGTGGTAGATGGGTCTACTTCGTAGAAAATAACTTGTGCATCTTTTACAGCGGTTCCGGTTGGGCCATATTTGTCGTAATAAAGGTCTAATACTTTGGATTGATGATAAGCAAAACAAGGGCCGCACCATGTTGCGGAGAAATCAATAACTAAATGTTTCCCTTGGTTGAATAATGTAAATGCGTCATGGGTAGTGCCATTCAGGTCGGTCATGGTGAACGTAGAAGAAATTTGAGTGCCATCTGCAACCCATTGTGCTTTTGATTGTTGAAACAGGCCGACCATGCCGGCAATGAGGAAAATTTTTTTCATTGTGCGTATTTTTATATCAAAGACGTTTTTCTTTTCATTTTGGTTGAATTCATGTGGTTAATGGAGTTTTTTTAGAGGTGAATCAGGAAAAATATGAGACCATTGCAAAAGTCATTTGGCAAAAAAGTTCAAGGCTTTTTGA